>ONNL01000126.1 GCA_900319195.1 uncultured Ruminococcus sp.
TGAGTCTGCTCCTAAGGCTATCAAGGAAGGCGTTTCAGAGGCTGAGGCTAACGAGCTCAAGGCTAAGTTTGAAGAGGCTGGCGCTACGATCGAGCTCAAGTAATTCAGGTTACTTACTCAGAAGGACTGCACTTCATGTGCAGTCCTTTTTTTATGCCCGAAGCAAAATGAAGCGCGTAAATACGGCTTTCGGACAAGCGGTGCACTCTCTCGGCCGCAAAGAAGTTAATTAACTGAAATGATTTGCATTTTGCTCCAAAATGTGTTATAAGCGGCGTGTCGCCGCCTCCTTGTTCGCGGCTCAGAAAAAAGAATCCGCAACTCTTTCTCCGCGTCTCTTGCTATTTCTTCAATTTTATGTTATAATATAAGGTACAAATACTAACGTAAGGAGCCTGCCATGAAACTTCTCGCAATAGACGGAAACAGCATTCTCAACCGCGCATTCTACGGCATAAAGCTGCTTTCCAACAAAAACGGAGTGTTCACCAACGCCATAACGGGATTCATGAACATCTATTTCCGTAATCTCAACGACGTCAAGCCCGACGCAGTCGCCGTCGCCTTTGACCTCAAGGCACCGACCTTCAGACATAAGGCTTTCGATTACTACAAGGCTAACCGCAAGGGAATGCCGCCCGAGCTCGCTCAGCAGCTCCCGCTGATAAAGGAGCTCCTCACCGATATGGGTATAAGGGTCATCGAGTGCGAGGGCTGGGAGGCGGACGATATTCTCGGCACGCTCTCAAAGGCTTGTGCGGATTCGGGAAACGAGTGCTACGTGCTGACAGGCGACCGCGACAGTCTCCAGCTCATAAACGACAGCGTGACTGTCCTCCTTGCGACAAACCGCGAGACTGTCCACTACACAAGGGAGCGCTTTATCGCTGACTACGGCTTCGAGCCGATACACCTCATCGACCTCAAGGCACTCATGGGCGACAGCTCCGACAATATCCCGGGAGTCTCGGGCATAGGCGAAAAGACTGCCTCCGCTCTCATAAAGGAGTACGGCTCGCTCGAAAATGTCTACGAAAATTACGAAGGGTCGGACATCATCAAAAAGGGCGCAAAGGCAAAGCTTGCCGTCGGCTTGCAGTCGGCAAAGGACAGCAAATGGCTCGCAACGATAGTCTGCGACGCTCCGATAGATACCGACGTGAGCGGATACGTCCCCTCCGCTCCCGACAAGGCGCAGCTCGGCTCGCTCCTCACTGAGCTCGAGATGTACAAGCTCATGGAAAAGCTCGGTGTCTCGGTGGCTGAGGCTTCATCTGCACCGAGAAAGGCTGCGGAATACACTGAGATACAGGTCACGGAAGTTCCGCTCACTGCTGAAATTATCGGCAGTCTCACCGAATGCGAGTATGTGTTCGACGGCGAGAGACTGTGCGTGAGAAAGGGGACTGAGGTCTGCACCACGACCGACGAGGCTCTCATTGTCAGCTTCTTCGGCTCGGACTGCGAAAAGGGCACCGACAACGCAAAGGCTCACTACCGCTATGCAATGGATCGCGGCGGCGAGCTGAAAAACCTCAAAAACGACGCGGCTATCTGCGGCTATCTGCTGAATGCGTCCGCGAGCGACTACTCCGTTGAAAAGCTCTGCGCCGAGTACGGAGCTCACTACTGCACGGAAAACGGCGAGTTTGCCGACCTCATATCCCTCAGCGGACTTCTCAAAGCTCTGCGCGATGAGATAGCAAACGAGGGCATGACCGCTCTGCTTGAAAAGGTCGAGCTGCCGCTCACAGAGGTGCTTGCGTCAATGGAGGACACGGGCATTTGCGTTGACCGCGCAGGCGTTGAGGACTTCGGCAGAATGCTGACCGACCTCATAGACGAGACGCAGAAGCTCATATACGAGGAGGCAGGTCACGAGTTCAACATCTCGTCACCGAAGCAGCTCGGGACAGTGCTCTTCGAGGAAATGGAGCTCCCTGCCAAGAAAAAGACAAAGAGCGGATATTCCACGAATGCCGAGGTGCTCGAGGGACTTCGCGCACAGGCTCCGATAGTCGATAACGTGCTGAAATACCGTCAGTACACGAAGCTCAATTCGACGTATGTTGCAGGTCTGCTCGATAAAATTTCCGAGGACGGACGTATTCACACGTGGTTCCGTCAGACCGAAACGAGAACGGGACGAATCTCGTCAACAGAGCCTAATTTGCAGAATATCCCCGTCCGCACGGAGCTCGGCTCGCAGATGAGAAAGTTCTTCACGGCTGACAGGGGACGCACTCTCGTTGACGCGGACTATTCACAGATAGAGCTGCGTGTCATGGCTCACCTCTGCGGCGACGAGAACATGATAGAGGCGTTCACCTCGGGCGAGGACATCCACACCTCGACAGCCGCACAGGTCTTTGATATGCCGCTGTTCATGGTGACTCCCGAGATGAGAAGCGCCGCAAAGGCGGTAAACTTCGGCATCATCTACGGTATCGGCGCATTCTCGCTCTCAAAGGACATCGGCACGTCCGTTGCAAAGGCAAAGAAGTACATCGAGGACTACCTCGCAAAGTACCCGAAGGTAAAGGAGTTCATGGACAGGACTGTCGATAATGCCATGAAAACGGGCACTGTCACGACGATGTTCGGGCGCAGAAGGCGAATCCCCGAGCTGATGTCGTCGAACAAGATGATGCAGGCGGCAGGCAAGCGGATAGCTATGAATACTCCCGTTCAGGGCACGGCTGCCGACCTCATCAAGATAGCGATGATAAACGTGTATGAGCGTCTGAAGGCGGAAAAGCTCGACGCAAGGCTGATACTTCAGGTGCACGACGAGCTGATACTGGAGTCCTCGACAAAGGACGCGGATAGAGCCGCGGAGATACTGCGTGAGGAAATGCAGAACGTATACGACATGAAGGTCCCGCTCGCAGTTGATGTTCACTGCGGCGAGAGCTGGTATGAGGCTAAGGGCTGATGAGCGGATTTATGATATTAAGGGCAAATGCCTACACCTCAGCCGATGTTTACGAGGAACTCTCCGCGCTTGATAAGTCGGCTGTCGGAAACGAGGGCTGGTCGGTGGAGTCCTTCCGCACGGAAGCCGAAAAGTCAAACGGATATGTGCTGTACGTTATTGATGACGAGGGCAGAGCCGCGGCACTGCTGACAGGCTATTCTGCGGTCGGAGAGGGCGACATCACGAGTGTTGCCGTTGCTCCGCAGTACAGAAGGCGCGGATATGCCTATGCGCTTATCGAGGAATTTGAAAGGCTCCTGCCCGACGATACGGAGAACATCTTCCTCGAGGTGAGAATGTCCAATCTGCCTGCACAGGCGTTGTATAAAAAGCTCGGATTCGAGCAGATCTCCGTAAGGCGAGACTTCTATGAGGATCCGCCCGAGGACGCAATTGTTATGATCAAGAGGATTTGAATTATGCTTATACTTGGAATAGAAAGCTCCTGCGACGAGACCGCCGCAAGCGTTGTTGAGGACTGCCGCACGATACGCTCGTCGGTCGTCTCAACTCAGATAGAGGAACACAAAAAATACGGGGGAGTAGTCCCCGAGATAGCCTCACGCCGTCACTGTGAGAATATTCTCGGAGTGGTAAAGCAGGCACTCAGTGAGGCTTCCGTCAGCCTTGACGACCTCGACGGTATCGCCGTTACCTATGCCCCGGGACTTATCGGAGCACTGCTCGTAGGTGTCAGCTTCGCAAAGGCTCTCGCCATGTCATGCGGAAAGCCGCTGATACCCGTCCACCACATAGCAGGACACATTGCAACCAACTATCTCTCCCACGCGGAGCTTGAGCCGCCGTATCTCTGCCTTGTTGCGAGCGGCGGCCACAGCCACATCATTGAGGTGGAGTCCTACACGAAATTCCATGTCATCGGACGCACCCGTGACGACGCGGCAGGCGAATGCTTCGACAAGTGCGCTCGTGCAATGGGATTCTGCTACCCGGGCGGTGTCCAGATAGACAATGCCGCAAAGACTGGCGACCCGAAGACTTTCAAGCTTCCGCATCCTGCTGTTGCGGGAAACGAGTTCGATTTCAGCTTCTCGGGACTCAAGACCAACGTGATAAATCTCATCCACAACTCTCTGCAGAAGGGTATTGAACTGAACAAAAATGACCTCTCAGCAAGTGTTCAGTCCACCATTGCCGAGATACTCACCGATAAGACTATGAAGGCTGCCGAGCATCTCGGGTACAAAAAGATAGCCCTCGCAGGCGGAGTTTCGGCAAACACGGGAGTACGTGCGGCAATGTCCGCGGCTTGTGCGGAGCGCGGCTACGACTTCTATATGCCGGAAAAGTTCCTCTGCGGCGATAACGGAGCAATGATAGCCTGTCAGGGAAGCTATGACCTGCTTGCAGGGATAACTGCCGATGAATCGCTGAATGCGATAGCCACGCTGTCTATGGAGGATATATGATGGACAGGAGAAAAAAGAAGGTCACAAACTGCGAGACCTGTACGAACTATGTATATGACGACGACTGCGACTGCTACACCTGCATGATCGATCTCGATGAGGACGAGATGGGACGCTTCCTCCGGGGGACGAATTATAGCTGTCCATATTACCGCCTTGACGACGAGTACGGAGTTGTTCGCCATCAGAACTGAAAAACTCGCGCGGAAAGGCTGAAATGGCAAATGCGAACGCTGCTTAGATGATTTATCGTCTGAAATTTTGAATACCTGTTTGAAAAAGCTTGACGCGAGGGCAAAAATAGTTTATTATATAAGTGTATATCATACTCTCAACAGGAGGAAAAATAATGAAAAAAGCAAAAGCTATCGCAGTTCTTCTTGCGGCAGTCACCCTCTCGGCTGCGGCATCGGGCTGCTCATTAAAGAAATCGGACAAAAAGGACTCGGCTTCGGGCTCCGTAAAGTATGAATGGGGTAACGTTGCAATAGGCGGCGGCGGTTACATCACGGGCATAGTTTACAATCCCACCGAGGAAGGCCTTGCTTATGCGAGGACGGACATCGGCGGCGCTTACCGTTTCGACAAGACAAAGGACAAGTGGGTGGCTATAACCGACCACCTCGGCTCTTCAAACTGGAACCTCATCGGTATCGAGAGCATTGCCACAGACCCCGTTGAGCCGAACAGGGTATATGCTGCCTGCGGTACATATATGGGCGAAAACGGTGCTATACTCGCCTCCGACGACTATGGCGCGACGTGGAAGCAGTTCGACCTCAGCTTCGGCTGCGGCGGAAACAACTCGGGACGCGGAGTCGGTGAAAGGCTCAAGGTCGACCCGAAGAACAACAAGAATGTCTACTTCGGCTCACGCACGGACGGTCTCTGGAAGTCCACCGACTACGGCGAGACATGGAGCAAGGTTGAGTCATTCTCCGTAAAGGGCGATTACAGTCAGGAGGGCAACAACATCGGTGTGATGTGGGTGCAGTTTGACCCGAATACGAACGACATCTATGCGGGTGTCGCAATGACTAACGGCGAATGCATTTACAAGTCCTCGGACGAGGGTGCTACATGGGAGACGCTCTCCGCAAATGCAAAGGGCTTCTATCCACTTCAGGCGGAGATATCTCCCAACGGACATATGTACCTTGCATACTCCGATACGGCAGGTCCGAACGTTGACCCCAAGAATGGCGCGGTCTACTCGCTTGACCTTGCAACACAGGAATTTACGGACATCACTCCACAGCTTGACGACGGCAGATACGGCGGCTTCGGCGGCATTTCGCTCGACGCTCAGGACGAGAACACCGTTGTGGTCACAACTCTCGGATTCTGGGACGACAGAGGTCACAACATCTACCGCACAACAGACGGCGGCAAGACATGGAACGGTCTCTACTCAAAGGACGAGAAGAACTACGTCATGGACGTTTCCGAGGCGGACTGGCTCACCTGGGGACGCGACGAGGCTTCTATCGGTTGGTGGACTGCGGCTGTTGCCATTGACCCGTTCAACTCCGACGAGGTGAGCTACGGCACGGGCGCAACGCTCTACACCACAAAGAACATGACCGACCTCGGAAGCGGAACTCCCGTAACTATCGCTTTTGATGCATACGGAATAGAGGAGACAGCGGTCTTTGACATGGTCGCTCCCCCGACAAATAACGGTACTACTCCGCAGATGTACTCGATAATGGGTGACCTCACGGGATTCGCACACCTGGACGTTACAAAGTGTCCCGACGACGCACACTTCTTCAAGAACGGCGTTGCTTCATCGGTGGACTGCGCTTGGCAGAACGGCAATATCGCCGTATACACGAGCGACTCTAATAAAAAGCCTATCAACTACACGACCGACGGCGGCTCGACATGGAACGTAATTACACGTACCCCCGAGAAGTCCGAGGGCGGAAGCGTCGCAATGGCGTGTGACGGCTCGGCTATCATCTGGAAGCCTGCCTCAATAAGCGGAAAGCCCTATCTCACGCCCGATTTTGGTGAGAGCTGGTACGAGTGCAAGGGACTTACCTACGGTGCAAAGGTCTACGCGGACAGGGTCAACCCCAAGACATTCTATGCTGCCTGTGAGGGTGTGGTCTATGCCTCAACGGACGGCGGCTACAATTTTGAAAAAACGGGCGCTACTCTCACGGACAACGCCGACATTGAAATTGCAGGCGGCCATGAGGGACATATCTGGGTGGCTACAGGCTCCAACGTCATGTACTCCGAGGACGGCGGCAAGACCTTCAATGTGCTGAAAACTATCAACGCAAAGAGGATAGGTCTGGGCGCTCCCGAGAAGGACGGCGGCTATCTGACGCTCTATGCTATGGGCAACGACAACGTCGATGGCAACAAGACTCCTCACGGCGACGGCATCTACCGCTCGACCGACAAGGGCAAGACCTGGGTGCGTATCAATGACGACCAGCACCTCTTCGGCAACGCTACCGACGCTCAGATAACAGGTGACAGCGACATCTTCGGACGAGTTTACTTCTCGACCAACGGACGCGGTATCGTCATGGGTGACGCGGCGAAATAACGAGCATTCCCATGTCCTGCGCCGAAAATATCATAAAGCAGATATAATATTTTAGGTGGCCGTTACGGGTCGGCATTTGCGTATTTGCAGTATTATAAGCAAATGCGAACGCCGCTCGAATAAAAAAACACCTAAAAGCTTGTTTATCATCTCAAATCACACACGGAGGAAAATTATGACACCATTTGAACTTATACCACCCATAAAAGACTATCTCTGGGGCGGAACACGTCTGCGCGATGAATACGGCAAAAAGAGCAACACCGATATTCTTGCGGAGAGCTGGGAGCTCGCCTGCCACAAGGACGGGCAGTCCGTTATAGCAGACGGCGAATACAAGGGCAAGACGCTCTCGTATTTCCTCGCTGAGCACCCCGAGGCTTCGGGAACGAACTGCGAGAAATTCGAGTATTTCCCCGTGCTAATAAAGCTCATAGACGCAAAAAACAATCTCTCCGTTCAGGTGCACCCCGATAACGAGTACGCTCAGAGAGTAGAGGGAGAATACGGAAAAACAGAGATGTGGTACATCGTGGACTGCGACGAGGGCGCGGAGCTCATCTACGGCTTCAGGGACAGGATAAGCCGCGAGGAATTCCGCAAGGCTATCGAGGAAAACACGCTTCTTGACAAGGTGAACAGTGTGCCCGTCAAAAAGGGAGACGTTTTCTTTATCAAGTCTGGTACTCTCCACGCTATCGGCAAGGGCATACTCATTGCTGAGATACAGCAGAATTCCAACACAACCTACCGTGTTTACGACTACGGCAGGGTAGGAGCGGACGGCAAGCCGAGACAGCTCCACATAGACAAGGCGCTTGAGGTCACGAACCTCTCTCCAACAAAGCCTTATATCCCCGCAAAGCCTGTTCAGCTCAGCGGCAGGACAGTGCAGATACTTGCGGACTGCGAATACTTTACGGTATCGAAGCAGAACATTGAGGCAGAGGCTGAAATGTGTGCGGACAAGGCTTCATTCAATCATATTCTCGTCCTTGACGGTGAGGGGACCCTCACAGCACCCGAGTGCGAGATAAAGCTTAAAAAAGGTACAAGCGTGTTTGTTCCGGCAGGCACGGGAAGATACAATATTATCGGCAGGACGGATATGATCGTCACCGAGATAAAATAACAGGAGGCTCTATATGAAATATTACGTAGGAATCGACCTCGGCGGTACAAATATCGTCGCAGGAGTTGTAGACGAAAACTACAGCATCATCGCTAAGGCAAGCACAAAGACGAACCGTCCCCGTCCTGAGAAGGACATCGCGGACGACATGGCTAAAATGGCTGTTCAGGCTTGCGAGAACGCAAATATCAGCATTGATGACGTTGAATGGATAGGTATCGGCACTCCCGGTATCGCAAACAGCAAGACGGGCATCATCGAGTATTCAAACAACCTCGGCTTCAAGAACACACCTATGGTGAAGTACATTCAGGAGTCGATAAA
>ONNL01000127.1 GCA_900319195.1 uncultured Ruminococcus sp.
CTTGGGGTACACCTCTGCGAAGCAGAAGCACCGACCGAGCCGACAGGCGAGACGATGTCCGTAGGACAGAGGGTACGGGTCGCTGTTGGCGGAACACTTTGTCTCAAAAGGGTTTCCCTCGAATAAATAGTCATTACTGCTTTTTTGATTCCTCGAGTATGCTGTCAACGGTATGCCAGCCGAGGACTGCACACTTTACTCTCGCAGGCATATGCGAAATATCCGAAAGCACGGACGCCTCTTCAAGCTCGTCCTTTTCCTCGTCGGTGACTTCTCCCTTTATCATACGGAGAAAGATATCGCTGAGACGCTCAGCTTCCTCTACGGTCTTGCCGATAACAAGGTCAAGCATCATATCCGCAGAAGCCTGCGAAATTGCACAGCCGTCACCCTCAAAAGCGCCGTCCTCGATAACTCCGTTTTCAACGCGGAGACTGAGGATAATATCATCGCCGCAGGAGGGATTTATTCCCTCAAGCGAATAATTGGCATTCTCTATCTTGCGCTTATGCGCAGGGTGCATATTATGGTCGGTAAGTATCTCATTATAAAAAGTATTATTCTCCATAACCCATTCTCTCCCTGACTGTTTTTATGCTGTAGCAAAGCTTGTCTATCTCGTCAAATGTATTGTAAAATGCAAGACTCGCCCTCATCGTTGACATGAGCTTCAGGTACTTGTGAAGCGGCTGTGTGCAGTGATGTCCTGCCCTCGCGTCGATACCGTCCTCATTGAAGATAGCGGCTATATCATGCGGATGAACGTCGTCAATCTTGAACGTGATTATTCCGTGGTGCTCCTCGGCTGTCTTTCCGCCGATTATATTCACATGGGGTATCGCCTGCATTTTTTCAAGTGCATAGCGTGTCAGCTCAAGCTCGCGCTTTTCGATATTCTCCATGCCGACTGAATTGATGAAGTCTATTGCGGCTCCGAGACCGACAGCGGCTCCTGCGTTAACGGTTCCTGCCTCAAATTTATGGGGAAGCTCCGCATACGTCGCTCCGCAGAGTGTCACATATTCTATCATCTCACCGCCTGTCATGAACGGCGGCATTTTTTCAAGAAGCTCCTGCTTTGCCCAGAGTACACCGATACCCATAGGCGCGTACATCTTGTGTCCCGAAAATGCAAGGAAATCAACTCCGAGCTCCTTGACATCCACCTTCATGTGAGGTACGGACTGCGCTCCGTCACAGACGAATTTTGCACCGACTGAATGTGCAAGTGAAGCAAATTCCTTTATCGGATTCACTCTGCCGAATACATTTGAGACCTGTGCTATGCAGACAAGCTTCGTATGCTTGTTGAGAAGCGAGGTGAGTCCCGAAACATTGAGTGAACCGTCGGGCTCACAGAAAAGGTACTTGACCTCTGCTCCGACCGCCTTCGCAGCCTGCTGCCACGGGAGCATATTGGAGTGGTGCTCCGAGACAGAAACGATTATCTCGTCACCCTCGTGGAGAAAGCTCCTTGCGTAGCTGTATGCAACAAGATTGAGGCTCTCGCTCGCATTCCGTGTGAAGATTATCTCCTTTGTGCTGTTTGCACCTATGAAATCCGCGACCTTCTGCCTTGCATTCTCATAGTCGTCAGTCGCTCTTATGCTGAGGTCATAGAGACCGCGCAAGGGATTTGCATTGTCCTTTGTATAGTAGTCAGTCACCGCGTCGATAACACACTGCGGCTTCTGCGTGGTTGCTGCATTATCAAGGTACGCCTCGCTGTGACTATTTATAAGCGGAAACTGCGCCCTTATTTCTTTTTCTTCCTGAGTCATTTTATTATCCTTCCATTCATGCAGTCATCAGAGACTTGCAAGAAATGCGTCCCTTGTCTCTGCGTCGGGGATCTTTGAAGCGGCAGCTGCTATTCTCGCGTCTGCAAGCAGTGCATACACAGCCTTTTCTCCGATGCCGCGTGACTGCATATAGAACAGCTCCTCCTCATCTATCTTGCCGATAGTTGCACCGTGTGTTCCCTCGACGTCCTCCTCATGACAGAGGATTATCGGGATAGTCTTGTTGCGGACAGTGTCGTCCATGAGAAGCACGTCCTCATTCTCTGCACCCTTGCTCCCCGAAGCACCTTCCTTGAAGTCGATAGTGCCGCGGAATGTCTTGACAACATTGCCGTAAAGCACGCCGTTTGAAATGATATTGCAGTTCGTGTTCTTGCCGTACTGGTCAACGATATAGTTTATGTCAAACTTTCCGTCGCCGCCTGCCTTGTATGCAACAGTGGAGTCAAAGTCGGAATTATCGCCGTTCTGTGTAACTCTCACACCTGTATATGTCGAGTCGTCGGAGAGGATTATCTGAATAAGCCTGAACTGCGACTCCTTGCCGAGCTCCGCACCGATGTCGTTATAAAAGGTGTTAGCACCCATTTTCTGAATCTGTACAAGTGTGAAGCTTGCGTTGTCGTCAAGGATAATCTTGGTCTGAACAGCAAATGCTCCCAAGCTGAGCTCGGTATTGAACTTCTGGACATATATCATGCTCTCGCCCTTTGAAAGACTTATCGAGTCCCTGCGGGCATTTCCCGTATTGTCTGTAAAAATATAGTCATTAACGACCGCCTTGCCGCTGTTCTCTATCTTGAATACAGGGACAGACGAAAGCTCAGAGTTGAATTCCTCGCCCATACCCGTTTTTATATCAATGTCATTATCTGTACTGCCGCCGTCACAATACGGTGTAAACTCAGCCGTATCGACAACTGCACTATTTATATCAAGCCTGTTCCATGTCTGTGCAGGCAGGCTGTTTATAGTGATATTACTCATTTTCTAACCTCCCACACGCTCAGCCGACAGTGCCGACCATTTCAAGTCTGATAAGATTGTTCATTTCAACAGCGTACTCAAGAGGGAGCTCCTTTGATACGTTGTCGGCAAATCCGCGGACTATCATAGCTCTTGCCTCTGCCTCGGAAATTCCGCGCGACATGAGGTAGAATACAGCGTCATCGGAAATGCGTCCTATCTTTGCCTCGTGTCCGACATCGGCATCGGCAGTCCTTACGTCGATCGCAGGTATCGTGTCCGAGCGCGACGCGGAGTCGAGCATGAGTGATTCGCACGAAACCGAGGATTTAGTACCCTTAGCATTCGGATTTACAATGACCTCGCTTCTGAATGTGCTTATACCGCCGCTCTTTGAGATAGACTTCGTATTGACATAGCTCGATGTCTCAGGAGCGTTGTGCACGACCTTTGTTCCCGTATCGAGATTCTGTCCTGCACCTGCAAAGGTAATGCCTGTAAACTCACAGCGAGAACCCTTTCCGTTGAGTATGCTCATCGGGTAGAGGTACGAAACGTGCGAGCCGAATGAACCCGATACCCACTCGATAGTGCCGCCCTCGTCCACGATAGCTCTCTTTGTGTTGAGGTTGTACATATTCTTCGACCAGTTTTCGATAGTGGAGTAGCGGAGCTTTGAATTCTTGCCGACAAACAGCTCCACACAGCCTGCATGAAGATTTGCAACATTGTACTTCGGTGCGGAACAGCCCTCGATGAAATGGAGGTATGCGTTGTCGCTGACGATTATGAGCGTATGCTCAAACTGTCCTGCGCCCTTTGCGTTGAGGCGGAAATACGACTGGAGTGGTATCTCAAGGTGCACTCCCTCTGGAACATACACAAACGAACCGCCCGACCATACTGCGCCGTGAAGTGCCGCGAATTTGTGGTCGGTAGGAGGAACGAGCTTCATGAAGTGCTCCTCGATCATCTTTGCATAGCGCTCGTCGTGCATTGCACTTTCAAGGTCTGTATAGACTACGCCCTGCTCGGCAACTTCTTTTTTTACGTTGTGGTACACGAGCTCGGAGTCATACTGTGCTCCGACACCTGCGAGCGACTCTCGCTCTGCCTGAGGAATACCGAGCTTCTCAAAGGTGTTCTTGATGTCGTCGGGGACGTTCTTCCAGTCGTCCTTCATATTTGTATTAGGCTTGACATAGGTAACGATATTGTCCATATCAAGTCCCTCGATAGAGGGTCCCCAGTTGTCTGCCATTCTGCTCTTATTATATATATCCAGACACGAAAGTCTGAACTTTCTCATCCACTCGGGATCATTCTTCTTATCCGATATTTCATTCACAATTTCAGGAGTGAGTCCGTTCTCGACTCTGTATGAGTCCTTTTCCTCATATCTGAAATCGTAAAGGCTTCGGTCTATATCTCCGACCTGAGTCTTTTTCATTTATAATTCAGCTCCCTTATCGTCACTTAATATACTTCTCGAATCCATTCTCGTTTATCTCATCGACCATTTCAGGACCGCCGTTCGCAACTATCTTACCGTCGGCAAGAACATGGGTCTTATCAACCTTGAGCGATTCAAGTATCTTAGTTGAGTGAGTGATGATGAGGAGTGTTCCCTGCTTTTCCTTCTGGAAAATGCTGATACCCTCGGATACTGTTCTTACAGCATCAACGTCAAGTCCGGAGTCAGTCTCGTCGAGTATTGCAAGTCCCGGGTTGAGCATTAGGAGCTGAAGTATCTCAGCCTTTTTCTTCTCGCCGCCCGAGAAGCCTACATTGAGGTCACGGTCTGCATATGCAGGGTCCATGTTAAGAGTTTCCATTTCCTTTGCGATAGCCTTCTTGAAGTCCCAGAGCTTTACGCGCTCGCCTGTTCTCTGCTCCATTGAATTTCTGATGAAGTTGCTGAGACTGATACCCGGAATCTCGAGCGGATTCTGGAACGAGAGGAAAAGTCCGTCCTGAGCACGCTTGTCCGCGGTCTCTGCGGTTATATCCTTGCCCTCGTAGATTATCGAACCCTGTGTTATCTCATACTTCGGGTGTCCCATGAGTGCGTATCCGAGCGTGGACTTTCCCGCGCCGTTAGGTCCCATGAGGACATGAGTCTCTCCCTTGCCTATTTCAAGGTCAACTCCGTGGAGAATCTCCTTTCCTGCCGCTGTGACATGGAGATCATTTATTTTGAGCATTTCTGACATACTGATAAACCTCATTTCATATTAGATAAAACTTTCACAATCTAATGATACCATATTTTGCCCTATATTTCAATATAAATTCAGTTAGTTGTTGCTAATTCGCCTATATTTCGGCATTTTATAAAATCCGTACCATATTTTTCTGTTAACCTATGGTAATACTTCCCCTATCCGACGCAAAAAAACCCACAGAATTTGAACTGTGGGTATCGTGTTCATCTCTTTAAAATGCTTTCGGCAAACGCTGTCTGCTCCTTTGTAGGAGGCTCTATTCCCTCGAGTGAGTACTTTATGCCGAGTTTTTCGTATTTATACAGTCCGAGCGTATGATACGGAAGCACCTCCACCCTGTCAACTGTTTCAAGCGTATCAATGAAAGCCGCAAGCGAGCGCAGATCGCCCTCGTCATCAGTGACAGTCGGGACAAGCACGTTGCGTATCCACATATGCTTGCCGCTGTCAGACAGAAAACGTGCCATATCGAGAATATTCGCGTTAGTATGCCCTGTCAGAGACTTATGCTTTTCGTCGTCTATTTCCTTGATGTCAAGTATAAACAAGTCGGTCACTTCCATAAGCTCTGTGAACTCTGAAAAAAACGGCTCCTCGCGTGTGAACGGTGCTCCCGAGGTATCAAGCGCTGTATTGACACCGTGCTCATGCGCAATCCGGAACAGCTCCGTCACAAAATCCATTTGCATGAGCGCTTCGCCGCCGCTGACAGTGATGCCGCCTCCGCCCTTCCAGTAGCTTTTGAACCTATACGCCTGCTCAAAAGCCTCCTCGGGAGTGTAGTCCGTGCCACCCTCATATTTCCATGTCTCAGGATTGTGGCAGTATTTACACCTCATCGGACATCCCTGCATAAAAAACATGAAACGAACTCCCGGTCCGTCCACCGAACCGAAGCTCTCTACCGAATTGACATGACCGATGATATTGCTCATATTTTCTCCTTTTATAAACCTGTCCACACGTATGGGCGTGTGGACAGGTGAATTTATATCGCCGTTTATCAGAGCTTGTCGTGGAATGTTCTGCTGATAACGTCGAGCTGCTGCTCGTGGGTGAGGTCAATGAATTTAACAGCATATCCCGAAACTCTGATAGTGAAGTTTGCATACTCGGGCTTCTCGGGGTGAGCCATTGCGTCCTCGAGCTTTTCGCGCCCAAATACGTTTACATTGAGGTGATGTGCTCCCTGATCGAAGTAGCCGTCAAGTACGTGAACGAGGTTATTTGTTCTCTCCTCGTCATCGTGACCGAGGGCGTCGGGGTTCATAGACTGTGTATTCGAGATGCCGTCGAGTGCCCAAGTATAAGGCAGCTTAGTAAGTGAATTGAGTGAAGCAAGGAGACCGTTCTTCTCTGCGCCATAGGAAGGATTAGCTCCGGGAGCAAGAGGAGTTCCTGCACGTCTGCCGTCGGGGAGATTTCCTGTGTACTTTCCGTAAACAACATTTGAAGTGATGGTGAGGATAGATGTTGTAGGCTCTGAATGACGGTATGTGTGGCGCATTCTGATCTTTGACATGAATCTGCCGAGGACCTCAACAGCAATATCGTCAGCTCTGTCGTCGTCATTACCATAGCGCGGGAAGTCGCTCTCGTTGATAAAGTCAACGGCATAGCCGTTCTCGTCACGTACTACCTTTACCTTGCCGTACTTGAGTGCAGAGAGGCTGTCAACAACGTGCGAGAAGCCTGCGATACCTGTTGCAAAGGTACGGCGTACATTTGTGTCGATAAGAGACATCTGTGCAGCTTCATAATAGTACTTATCGTGCATGAAGTGGATAAGGTTCAGTGTATTTACATAGAGGTCTGCAAGCCAGTCCATAGTAGCGTCGAACTTGCGGATGACCTGATCGTAATCGAGGTACTCGCCCTCAAGTCTCTGATAGCACGGTGAGACCTGCTGACCGAGTGTTGTATCGTAACCGCCGTTTATAGCGTAAAGCAGGCACTTTGCAAGGTTTGCTCTTGCACCGAAGAACTGCATCTCCTTACCTGTCTGTGTAGCAGATACACAGCAGCAGATCGAGTAATCGTCGCCCCAGACAGGCTTCATAACGTCGTCATTCTCATATTGGATAGAGCTTGTCTTTACTGAGATATTTGCAGCATAGTGCTTGAAATTCTCAGGGAGCTTGGAGCTGTAAAGAACAGTGAGGTTAGGCTCGGGTGAGGGTCCCATGTTCTCGAGTGTGTGGAGGAAACGGAAGTCGTTCTTTGTTACCATTGAGCGTCCGTCGATTGTTGTACCGCCGACCTCGAGTGTTGCCCAAACGGGATCACCTGAGAAAAGCTCGTTGTAGGACGGTATTCTTGCGAACTTTACCATACGGCACTTGAGTACGAAATGGTCGATGAGCTCCTGTGCCTCGGACTCTGTAAGAGTACCCTCGTTAATATCACGAGTGATATAGATATCCAGGAATGTTGATACACGTCCGACTGACATTGCAGCGCCGTTCTGTGTCTTTATAGCAGCGAGATAGCCGAAATAGAGCCACTGTACAGCTTCTCTTGCATTCTCGGCAGGCTTTGAGATGTCGAAGCCGTATATCTGTGCCATTTCCTTCATTCCGTTGAGAGCCTTTATCTGCTCAGCGACCTCTTCTCTGAGGCGGACAATGTCACCTGTCATACGGTTCTTGCCGATATAGTACATATCATTCTGCTTCTGCTCGATAAGATAATCTATACCGTAGAGAGCGATTCTTCTGTAATCGCCTACGATTCTTCCGCGTCCGTAAGTATCAGGGAGACCTGTGAGGATATGTGACTTTCTTGCAAGTCTCATCTCGGGAGTATATACGTCAAATACGCCCTGATTGTGAGTCTTATGATACTTTGTGAATATATCGTGGAGCTTCTCGCTCGGCTTGTAGCCGTAGTTTTCGCAAGCCTGCTCAGCCATTCTGATACCGCCGTAGGGCATGAATGCTCTCTTGAGCGGCTTATCTGTCTGAAGTCCGACAACTCTTTCGAGGTCCTTCATTGACTCGTCGATATAGCCGGGTCCATAAGCGGTAAGACCCGAAACGACCTCTGTCTCCATGTCAAGAACTCCGCCCTTGGCACGTTCTTCCTTCTGAAGCTCCTTAAGTCTGCCCCAGAGCTTGTTTGTAGCATCCGTAGGTCCTGCAAGAAAGCTCTCATCTCCGTCATAGGAAGTGAAGTTGCGATTGATGAAATCTCTTACATCAATTTCTCTCTTCCACTTCTTGCCTTCAAACCCTCTCCATGCATTAGTTTCTGCCATACAGCATCGTCCTTTCTTAGAAATAGTGTATCAATTCATTAATGTAATTATATCTTATCACATTGACAGAAAAATAACTTTGATTTGAATCAAAAATCGGTAATATCACTATTGACAAAGATATTGTGTTTGATTATAATATATTTATACTACTTGTTGTGTTTTGAGGTGAAAAACTGTTATGAACTACTGTGAGAACTGTAAAGACAATGATATATGCAGTATCCCCTTTCTCGATAATATGCCCGAGGAGCAGAAGAAGTATCTTCAGGAGAGAGCGGTCAAGAAAACCTATCCCAAAAAGAGCCTGCTTTTCCATGAGGGCGAACACGTTGACAGTATTTATATAATAAGAAAGGGACGTGTCAAGCTCACGCGATTCGACGCTTCGGGAAACGAACAGATAGTCGGTATCTTCTCCGACAACGAGACGATTTGGGAGGGACTGCTCATGAAGGGAAGCCGATTCCCCTATTCAGCGGAATGCCTTACAAGGTCGTCGGTCTGCGTACTGAAAAGGGACGAGATAATGAATGTCCTTAACGACCCGTATGTAATGTTCGACGTTCTCGCCATGCTATCTCAGAAGCTTCATGACGCAAATGAACGTATACTGGTGCTGTCCGTGAAAGAGCCGAAAAACAGGCTCGCCGCATTTCTCCTGTACAGGAAAAAGCGGAGCTCCGAGGACATTATGCAGCTAACCCTCGACAATATCGCCGCGAGTATCAGTTTGCGACCCGAGACCGTCAGCCGCAAGCTCAGTGAGCTGATAGACGAGGGATATATCGAAAAGGTCGGCAAGAGCGGTATACGTATCCTTGACTATGACGGTTTGAAGGATTATAACTGAATTTATGATAGCAATATACAGATATAAAAGGCAGTATTTCGTGGAATACCGCCTTTTTTCGCTTGTTTGAATTTATGATAACGAATTCTGTCACGACTCGTCCACTGTCTCCAGCCAGCCTGAGATTATCTCTGCATTTTCCGGATATTTCGTCTCAGATTTGTACCTTTCAAGCCTCTCACGGCTACAAAAAACGCTTCCCATTTCTGAGAAGCGTCGTACACATATTCAATTTTCGGGCGTAGAATTCCGTAGATTTCCGTAGAATTCTGTAACGATTTGCAAGAAGCACCTTCTACGGTATCTGCTGTACCATAGAAGGTGCTTTCGTTACTGTTCTTTTTCGGCTATGTTCAACAGCCATAAAAGCAGCGTTTTAAGTCGATAAAAGACCGGCTTTATTCGGAGCTCAGTTCGACTCAAATTTTTTATTCTTCAAATCATATACCGCATAATAACCGTTGCTGCTTTTCGCAATTACAGACTCAAAATAGCCTCGGTCGTCAATTCGCAGAATACATTCAGCAGTTTTCTCGGCTGCCTCCTGTGCATTTGAAGTGTATGCTTCGTCAAAGACCAGAGTTCCTGCAATATCTTCGGAGTTTCCGCCCTTCCATTCAAATTCAAAGTGATACTGCTGTTCATATTTTTCAAGCTCATCACTTATCTGAGAATCAATATAATTCTGAAACTTCTCAGAGAAATCAGAGGACTTCTTTTCAGAATAGCCCAGAACATCTCCGTCAACTCTGTTGCCCGACGCGAAAGAACGCACACTGTATTCAAACCCGTATTCCTCGTCTTTAAACGTATACACTGCCTCGGTATCAGAGCTTGTGTCGGCACTCAAAAGCTGAGCTTTCCCGAAATTTTTTTCCGCATATTTTTCCATGTCCGAGCTGTCAGACAGCTTCACGCTCTCCTTGCTCGCAGCGCACGAGAAAAGTGCGGTTATTGCTGCTGCACCTAAAATAAGTACAGCAGCCAATCTGTTAGGTTTAAACATTGCAATGCCTCCACAGGTCATATACGTCAGAGATCATTTTCTCAAAGGGTATTCTTCCCGCTTTTCTTTGTGACAAATGCAACGCCGAGAAGGATAAATGCTCCTACGATCATCAGCTCAGAAGCAAGAGGACCGTTATCCCCTGTCTTAGGAGAAGAAGCCTTATCGTTGCTCTTGGCTGCTGTTGTAGTCGTTGTTGTCACTGCGGCAGTAGTTGTAGTAACAGCAGCGATAGGCTCGAATACAGCAGTTACCTTAGCATCAGAATCAGCAACAAAGAATCTTGTCTCAGCAGCAGAAGCGTCCTCAACAACGATCCCGTCTACTTCCCATTTTACAAACTGATAGCCGTCATGTGCAACAGCCTTTGCTGAGAAAATCTCACCAACGTTGTACTCGTCCTTAACGCCCTCAACTTCTCCACCGTTATTGCCGTCAGTAGAAGTTGACTCAGCAGTTACCTTGTGTGTTACAGCAGAGAAATGAGCAGTGTACTCAACATCCTCAGTTACCTGGAAACGATATACCGCATCAGTCGAAACGAGCTTTCCGTCAGCGTTATACCAGCCCTCGAATGTGCAGCCGTCATATGCGTCAGCGCTTATCTCAGCGAAAGTGCCGTACTTGTATGCACCCGAGCCCTCAAGGAAGCCTCTGTTTTCACTGTCTGCGCTGAGTGATACCTTGTAATATGCCTCAGCAGCCTCTTCACCTGTGAGTGTTCCTTCTGTCTCTGCCTTATTGCCATTCTGATCAGTGAGTGTATATACAGCACTTGAACCATTCTCATAGTTTTCCATATCTGCCTCAGTATATGCAGGCATAACAGCTGTGAGAACATCACCGCTTTCAACAGCTACCTTCTTGAATGCCACTGTCTTTGTAGCGCCGAGGAGAAGCTGGCTGTATTCATCAACGGTAACATATACGTCACCCTTATCATATGCGCTCATGTCAACAGTGAAGGTCTCATCAACAGGAAGGTAAACTACCTTCTCGCCCTCGGCATCAATGCCGCATACTACATCATTAACAATATCAGATGTATTCTCACTTGAAACAAATGCAACAGGTTCATTATTCTCGTCATATACTGTTACGTCAACAGGGCAGTTTATCCTGATAACTCTGTAAAGACCCGAAGAGAACTGTGCTTGTTCAGAAGCATCTGAATAATATGTATCGAATGACTGGAGCCATGCAAGGCAGAGCTCAGGGTGATGAGCATTACCTACGGAATCAATATTGATTCCGAGATTGACAGCTGTACCAAGCTCGTTGATACCTGTATCCAGAATAAGCGGAAGAAGAGTCTCAGCAGCCTGTCTGAGCTTAGCTCTTGAGCCATAGTTGATACCCGCTGTGTCGCAGCAGTCCGCAAGAATGTCGGCAAAGTTATCGTAAAGCTCTTCAGCCTTCTCATCTGCTGTTTTAAATACGTGTGTATAGGGTTCTAAAAGAGTTGTAAGTGTAGTCTTGAGATTGTTTCCGCTGAATTTGTCCTTTAATGCATCTGTGAAAGCATTCTTCTGAGATGCGTTAGCACCAAATACAGTTCCTACAAGATAAGTAACATGGTCCTGATAGTTGTTTGCGAAAATGCTTCGTGAGCCAACATATACATTTGCGAATTTATCCATGAAATCCTGAAGGAAAGCGCTCTGTGTATTTCCTGTGTCAACAATATTTATTTCAATGGGCGGATCTCCGCCGGGTAAGATGCGTGTGGGATGAACATCAATATCAACATCCTTTTCGCTGAAATCGTCAACTACGTATCCACCGGTAGACTTATTTTCAAGTGCATCATACATATCGAGCATCTTTCTTTCGAGGTATCTGTATGTATGAGTGCCGTCATCAATTTTTTCCTCGTATGAACCAAGACGCGAGCATACATCGGAGGGAAGGATCATATCCTTGCCATATCTTCCGAAATCCCAAGCCTGCGGAGCAACCTTCGGAACAACATCATTCGGGTTGATAATATTGAAGATGTTATCATAAAGAGCATCGCGGCACTCGGATTTCATTGCACCGGCAGGTGTCTCGAATGTATATGCAAATACATCTTCCGCAGAATATGTACAGCCCGGATAGACAATACCTCTATCAAGAGCGGCTGCTGTAAGGTTAGCTGTTGCAGCACCACGGCTGTAGCCTGTCACCCAGAATTTGATATTGCCCTGGATATCTCTGTGGTTGTTCAGATATTCAGCGATGAAGTCAAGTACCTGATCCTTAGCAAGAGCAAAACCGTCATGCTCACCTGTTGAACCGAGGTTGAAGTTGCCTTCCCACTCCTTCTTATATCCGCCGCCGCGGACTGCAACGGCAACGACAGTCATATCCTCATTACCGATAGAGAGCTCCTTATGGGCAATGCCTACACCAATTGTATTTGAATCGGGAGTTGCGTTATACTGAGGGTTTGTCTCAAAATCAACAAATCCTATGTCAGTAAAGAGGTTCTGTGCATTTACAGAGGTCTTGCTGTCAGTGTAATTGCCATGTACATATGTGCTCGGCCATACAGACAATTCAAGGCAAAGAGACATTGTTGAAAGATGGTCGTTGTAATCATATGCTGAACCGAGGAAGTAAGAATCATCATAGTAATACTGTGATGAATAGTCGCTTACTGCATCAGTCACATCATCAGAACCGGGGTAGCTGAAATCGCCTGTTACCTTATTGATAGCACCTGCTATCTGACCAAAAGTAAACTTGAGCTCATCAGGGTCAGCTACATCATAATAGCCTGCATTCTGAAGGTCTTTCATGAATCTCTTTCCGAAATCAAGATATGTACCGGAAAGAGAATGGAAGAATCCGAGTGTATAGACAAAATATCCTGCATCCCATGCCTTCTCTGCCTCTGAGTAAGCAGAATTCGCATTGTAATAATAGTAGAAATCAGAAGATGTGTAATGTCCAACAGTCTGACTTGTGCCTGAACAGGGAACACCGTCAGAAAGAAGAACTATATTCTTTATAGCAGAATTATCCTTAACATCATTGAGCTTTGAATTTGCAAGTGCAAGAGCACCCTGTACATTAGTGTCTCCATATGTATAAATGCCGTTAATAGAAGATTTAAGCTTATTAATGTCTGTGGTAAAGTCACAGATGCAGTTTGCATAGCTTCCGTAAGTAATTACAGAAACATAATTCTTAGCTGAATCATCCATGACAGAGTCGCAGAATAACGAAGCGGCTTCCTTCATAGCGCTGATAGGCTCACCGGACATACTGCCCGATACGTCAAGTACAAGAACAGAATAGCGAACAACGTCATTTGTTACCTTTGCAGCGACCGAAAAAGGAATCGCTGCAATAAGAATAACTAAGGCTGTGAATAGACTTGATAATCTTTTTAGCATATTATTCTCCTTCGCAGATATTATTGATTGATTGGTTTGTTTTCTGATGAGTAACGTGAACGAAAAGGTAGTTTATAGCATAAAATGAAAATGCTGTGTCTCTTTTTGTCTATACAGAATACTATATCTTGGATATTTTTCTTTAGTTACCGGTAATATACTGTGGTGACGCATCCCCCCTATATATCTCGCACGCAGCTCACAATAAGTTTATTATAACATTATACGAGTTAGAATGTCAATAAATATATCTATGGATAAATAATTTTTGAACTATCAAATAAAATACAAAAGCCTGTATTTGATTTTTTTGTTTATCTTTTTAAACCTATTAATTTTTTGTACAATAAAATAGACTCTATATCCCTCAGCAAGCATAATTTAATACCGCAAATAATGTGTTGACTTTTGCAGCAAAGTATGATATAATTTTAACAAAGATATTGACAGGAGATTCATCAATGGATAAAATCAACGACTTGATCAAACAGATAGACAGCTATGTCTGGGGACTTCCGCTGATAATACTTATTATGGCGTGCGGAATAATCCTGACATTCAGACTGAGATTATTACAGGTGCGCAAGCTTGGCAAGGCACTTAAATATATGGTTAAAAATGAGGAGGGCGGAAGCGGAGAGGTCTCCAGCTTTGCGGCTCTTTGTACGGCTCTTTCTGCCACAGTAGGTACAGGAAATATTGTGGGAGTTGCCACTGCTATCGCGGCAGGCGGTGCAGGAGCACTTTTCTGGATGGAGCTTGCGGCATTTCTCGGCATGGCTACCAAGTACGCAGAGGGACTTCTCGCTGTAAAGTATCGTATCAAGGACGAAAACGGCAATATCCTCGGCGGTCCCTTCTATTATATAGAAAACGGTCTCGGCAAGAGGTGGAAATGGCTCGGCAAGACCTTTGCACTTTTCGGACTTCTTGCAGGACTCATGGGTATAGGTACTATCACCCAGATAAACGGCATAACATCAGCAGCAAACACCTTCTTTGACCCGAATCAGAGCCATACTGTGACAATCTTGGGTATGGACTACACATGGACAACGATTATCGCAGGAGCTCTTATCACACTGCTGACCGCACTCATAGTCATAGGCGGAATCAAGCGAATAGCCTCGGTTTCTGAGGTTGTCGTGCCTGTTATGATAATAGCGTATGCAGGCTGCTGCCTTACCATAATTTTCTGCCATATCTCAGAGATACCCTCGGCTGTTTATTCGATAGTCAAGGGAGCATTCAGTCTTAAAGCAGCCGCAGGCGGTGCAGCAGGAACAGTTATGATGTGCGCAATGAAAAGTGGTGTTGCAAGAGGAATCTTTTCAAACGAAGCAGGTCTCGGCTCCGCACCTATCGCAGCCGCAGCCGCAAAGACCAACGAACCTGTGCGACAGGGACTTGTTACAATGACCGGCACATTCATAGACACTATCATAGTCTGCACAATGACGGGACTTGCAATAATCATGTCGGGCAGTCATAACACTGCCGAGCTGAAGGGCGTAATGATAACCATGGACGCATTCGACTACGGACTGCCGTTCAGCGAGAAAATATCGTCATTCATACTCATGTCTTGCCTTGCAGTATTTGCATTTACAACTATACTCGGCTGGAATTATTATTCCGAGCGCTGTCTTTCGTATCAGACAGGAGCTAACACGAAGGTCACTGCGGTATACAGGTGGGTATACATTGCCGCAGTATTCATCGGACCATATCTTGCAGTCGAAGCTGTATGGAATATGGCTGACATATTTAACGGACTCATGGCTATCCCAAATGTAATTGCAATAATCCTGCTTTCAGGAGTGGTATCCTCCGAGACAAAGGATTATCTTAAAAGACTTAAAGAGGGAAAGGTTACTGAATAATATAACTCTCCGCAGTGTAATAACAGGCAGCCATAAAGAAGTTTTCCGGTTACAGGCAAATCAGTAAGCTATAGCAGAAGCAGGCAGACTTATAGGTCTGCCTGCTTTGTTGTCTTATTCGCTGCTAACAGATGACGCAATAGCTCACATTCAAAGCGAAATGCTGCTAAAAAGCTAAGAAGTATAAGATGACCTATGGGGTGAAAATTTAAGCAAAGCCTTCAGGCAAGAAATAAGGGAAGCCTCTATCTCAGAGAACTTCCCTCAATAAATATTTATATTCGTACCACGGTTTGAAGTGCTTGACTCTTGCTTTTAGTCAACAGGAAGCGGATTCTCCTCGCTGTTTGCAAGGTACTTCTGTATTGCAAGTGCGTCGCCCGAAGTAACTCCGTCGCCGCCTCCGATAACGTCAGCCGCTTTCTTATTCTTTACGGTATAGTCGTTCGGATTTGCAGCTGCCTGCATGATAAGCGTCGGGTCAGCAATTGAAATTATATCGTCACCGTTTGCGTCGCCTGCAACATAATCCGTATCAGGCTCGGTTGTCTTTACAGGAGTGGTAGTTGTTACGATCGGCTTTACGGGAGTTGTCGTTGTTACTGTAGGAGCAGCAGTTGTCACCTGCGGTGAAGCATTGCCGTCCGCAGAAGTGCCGTCGGGCTCGATACCGTAGTAGAGCTCACCGTTGATATAAACTGGGACATAGGGCGTCATAACTCCCTTTGTTGTGCCCTGCTCATCTGTAACCTTACCGTTTGCGGAGAGGATGTCCTTGTTGGAGAAGTCATTTGTTGCATCCCAGCCGCTGCCGTAGTTAGGCATTACCAGAGCAAGAAGTATCTCACACTGCTGCATACCCTCGGAGACAGGCATTGCGATACGTCCGTCGGGAGCTGTTACCTCAACGTAGTAGATATCGCCGCTGTAGTGCTTTATCTCCGATACCAGAGCCGGAGCAAAGCCCTTGCCCGAATACATCTCAGACTGGTTGCGGTCGCATCTTACAACGACCTGCGTCGGGTCAGCGCCTGCCGCCTTGACCTCGGAGAGATCCATATAATAACGGAAGGAGAGGTTATCCTGTATTCTTGCAGGCCATGCGCTGTGATTGGTGAGCTTCAGGCTTACTGTCATTCCACTGTCAGAAACTCCCTTATCGAGTGCCTCAACATAGAACTCGGGTCCGTCATGTGCTTCCTTCGGAGGAAATGCAGGGTCAGTCTCGCCGCCGTATTCATCTATCATCTTGCAGAGAATAGCAGTAAATCCGCAGTTATAGTCGGTAGTTACCTCGTTGTTGATGTAGTCGTTTCGGTCGTCAACATACGAGCCGTCAAGCTTCGGACCTCCGACAAGAGCGCCGTAGAGCGTATGGCGATTATTCTCGGGGATATAGAGATCGTTCTTCCACGAAGCGTGTGCTGTGCGGTGATGTGCATTGTGTGCAGAATAATCGCTGTAGCCTATCTGATAGCTGATACCGAGCGGATTGTCTCCGAGGACATAGTTTATCTGTGACTCATAGTATTTCTTGTATGTTGATGTGTCTGTGTCTTTGAAAACCGTATCACAGGCAACTGCCGCGATGAATGCGTCCGCTGTAGCGTGTCTTGCACAGCCCCAGTTCTGAATATAAGAGAGGACTCCGTCAACCTTCTCCAAGTCGTTGACAGCATAGTCAACATGGCGCTTTACACGGTCGATATAGGTCTGTTCGCCTGTATTGATAGCATAGAGGAGAAGTCCGCCCTGCTGAACATCGTCCCAGCACTGAGTCCATGTGTACTCAAGCTCAGATGAGCCGTTCTCAATGATGAGATTCGGTATATATCTCTTCGCCTGATCAAGATAGGTCTTGTCACCGGTTGCGATATACATCCAGTTTGAAGCGTAGAAAAGCTCATCGTAGAAGTGCTTTGAGCGATAGAAGCCTGCCGCATCACTGTTGTTATAGACCTCATCGCTCTTGGAAGCGTCAGCGAGCTTTAAGAGATTCTTTGCATGAGCAAGATAATCATCGCGCTTTGCGTCGTCTATTCTACCGTCGAGTGCAGCACAGCCTGCCGCGAGTGCCGCAGCCATTTCTGCGAATACAGCCGAGCAGCCGTCCGAGGACTTCAGCGTAGCACGGGCAGCCTCATAGCTTGTACCTGCGTCCTCCATGCCGTACTGATACATCTCAACAGGTCCCCACCAAGTATGGTCGATAGTTCCGATCCCGATCTGGAATACGGCTTCATCACCGAGGTCACAGTCTGCGAAATAATCGAGCACGAAGGTAAGATTGTTCACATAATTGGTCATTTCTCCGCATTTTTCGATTCCGTCGGGATACTGATAGAGTCCCCACGCGAGCATTGAAGCGGAGTAAGCCATTGGAAGATTAAACTTTACATGGTCGCCTGCGTCATACCAGCCGCCCTTTATCTCGTCTATCATTGTGGAATCCGCTCTCCACTCGACTCTGTTCCAGTCGGGAAGCGGTCCTGCCTGCTGGCATTCATAGAAAAACAGCGATTTCTGCAATGCCTCCGCGTAGTTAAGATAAGGCTCGGATGATACAGCGTTCACAGGTGCAAGTGAAGTACCTGCGGAATTCAGGAGCAGTGCCGCGGACAGCGCTGTTCCCAGTATTTTTTTCAGCATAGTGATTTCCCCTCTCATAAGAATTGCTGATAACGTTATAAACCTATTGTTTATTATGACACAAAATTTACAGATTGTCAAGAGGTTTGGTGATTTATAAATAAAAAAACAGATCGAGAGTTCAGTCTGTTTCACTATTCTCAATTTTACCGGTTCGATTTATCATCAGCTGTGCACAGATGCCCGTGAACGCTCCTGCGATGACTCCTGCACAGATAAGAAGAGGCAGGTAGGCAAGCACCGACAACGACCGAGTGACCGCAACAGCCGCCGCCATTTGCCCGATATTATGGAGCACAGCTCCGATAATACTGCACAGCCATAAGAATCTGACGGGTACTATCTTCCTTATTAGGAGCATTCCCACAAGGCACAGCACCGCTCCCGAGAAGCTGTATATCAGCGCGAAAAGATTTGAGCTGAACAGTGCCCCGAGCACTATCCTCGCAAACAGCATCATTGTTGTCTCCGCCGCGGTGTACCTGTAGACTGCGTAGACTGTCACGATATTCGCAAGTCCGAGCTTCACGGGAATAGGCAGTATATCGGGAAATCTCAGCTCGATTATGAACATGATGAGCGACGCTCCCGTCAACAGAGAGAGACGTGTTAGTCGTTTCAGCTTCATGTCACTCGTCCTCACCGTCGGCATATCTGATAACGAGCTTGTGCGGCAGGCAGATTATCGGGACATACTCCGAGCGAAGCCTACCCGTTTTTACGCAGGTCCTGTCGGAACAGTCCGCGTCGGTAATGCTTATCTGCCCGTCCTCTATCGTGACATCATTCCAGCCACCGTCAGCACTTTCGATACGGAATGTCCTGTCCTCCTCTTTAGCAAGATCGAGAGTGTATATCACCTTGTTATCCTGCAATATTTCTACCATTACGGACTCCCCGTCCGTCTTTCTGTCACGGAAGAAAATGAACGTCAGCACTGCCGATACCGCAAATATGACCGCTGCAACGGCAATCAAAACCTTAACGCTCCTTGTCATGAGATCACCTCCGCGTTCATGTCGCTCACGTTCGTGAATGAGTCGGCAATGCCCGATGTATAGAATATTTTCTCGTCGTCCGTCACCAGTATCATATCAAATCCGCCGTATTCACGCCAGTACCCGACTGCGTCCTCATAGCCGAGGACAAACAGTGCCGTTGACAGCGCGTCGCATTCAAGTCCGCACTCACCTATGACCGTAACGGAGACAAGTCCGCTTTCCGCAGGACAGCCAGTCGAGGAATCAATGATGTGACAGTAGAGTTTACCGTCCTCACCGATGAAATACCGCTCATAATTGCCCGACGTGATCACCGCCTTGTCCCTTATCCCGAGAATGCACATATCCGTGTCGGGAGCAAACGGATCCACGACCGAGACCCTCCAGTCCGAGCCGTCGGGCTTCGCCCCGAGAGCCATGACATTTCCGCCGAGGCTTACGATTCCCGAATCTACGCCATTTTCGCGGAATAAACGTATAGCCTCGTCACTTGCATATCCCTTTGCGAGCGCTCCCGTATCGACCTGAAAGTCCGCAGGCAGAGTGACTGCGTTTCCGCTTATGTCCACCCTCGAATAATCAACATTTTCGAGCAGTCCACTAAGAGTTTCGGCGCTCGGAATGTGGTAGTCCCCTGTCGTGAACCCCCATTCCTTTACAATCGGGTAGAGAGTGATGTCCATTGCTCCCCCAGTCTTATTGCCTATCTCACGCGCTTTTCGGAGTATCACGGCTACATCATCACTCACTGTGACAGGTTCGCCGTCCGCGTTATTGAGGGCACTTATCTCGCTGTCATTGTCGGTCACGGAGAGCTCTCCTTCAAGGTCGAGAATGCGGAATTCCGCGGCATTCAGGGCTTTCTCGGCACCGTCGCCATATGCCTTCATCGTCATATAGGTGTCCATTGCGAAAAATTCGCGGCTCTTAGGATGAGTATTTTTCGTACCGAGTTCATTCGTTGTACAGCCGCAAAGCAGCAGGCACATAGCGGCTGTTGCCGCATGTTTAGCAAACACTGTTATCGACACCAAGCAATACCTCGTTGTTCGTACCGTAAAAAATATCGTCGCGGAAGGCTGCCTTTTTGCAGAGATCCTCTATCAGCTCCCAGTTGTCATTCACGTAGAATTCGTAGCTGTGTCCCCAAACGCAGAAAATCGCAGGCTCGTCGCCGTCATAAGCAAGGAAGCTATCGAGCATTTCATGGAGCCGTTCGTCGCGGTGATGACAGGTTGCAGAAAACTTCAGCAGATACTCCTGCCTTGAAAAGCTGTAAGCCGCTGCCGTTGTGCGCGAGTATCGAATTCCGCAGTCCGCTGCAATTCGCTCTATATCGGGACTGAACGTACCGTAGGGATACGCCATGCCATATATATCGGTGCCAAACAGACTTTCAAGAGCAGCCTTGTCCTCTGCTATTTCCATGCGGACTTCATCAGCATTCAGCTTCGTCAAGTCAAGATGATGAAGCGTGTGCACCGCGACCTCGTGACCTGTGTACAGCCCTCTCAGTTCCTCGGGAAAAAGCCTGCGTATCGGCTTCCCCTGTATCTCAAACGCTCCGTCACTGCTCATTATTCCGCTGTTCAGATTAAACGTGCACTTCATGCCGTAATTGTTGAAAATTTCCACAAGGCGCTTGTCCTGCTCTATACCGTCGTCGTAACTGAATGTCAGCGCTTTCATTTTTCCATTCCACATTGCTATCACCTGTATATTTGCAGCCATACCCTGAATGTGTTGTGCTTACAGACTGCTGTTTTGTAAACTTATTGGGGCAAAACATTCTGAGGAAAGCTTTTTCTCAGAGCCCCTTTTCAAAGACTTTTAGCTTTAAATTTCCGCCTTATAGGGCGCACCGTAAAGAAGAAAATCACATTACTAAGGTATGCGGCCTATAAGGCGGAAATTTCAATTTAAAGTTTTAGGAAGGGAGTTTGAAGGAGAACCCTTTCTCAAAAGGGTTTCCCTCAACAACTCACGTAATAGTTGCCTGTATGAACAAAAACGTACAGAGTATACTACAAGAATTACTTGATAAGCAGACTCTTGCCTGTCATTTCCGCAGGCTGCTCAATTCCCATAACATCGAGCATTGTGGGGATAAGGTCTGCGAGAACTCCGCCCTGTTTAAGATCCTTTGCGTCTGTACCGACAGCAATGAGCGGAACAGGGTTAGTTGTATGAGCAGTGAACGGGCTGCCGTCGGGTTCCATCATCTTATCTGCATTGCCGTGGTCAGCGGAAATAAGTGCAGCGCCGCCCTTTGCGAGAATAGCGTCCACCATTTTGCCAACGCAGTCGTCAACAGCCTCGACAGCCTTTACAGCAGCGTCGAAAATGCCTGTATGTCCGACCATATCGCAGTTTGCATAATTGAGTATGATAACGTCGTACTTATCCTCGTTGATCGCCTTCACAACAGCGTCGCAAACCTCATAAGCGCTCATCTCGGGCTTGAGGTCGAATGTCGGAACATCGGGCGACTTGATAAGTATTCTGTCCTCGCCGTCGTACTGCTTTTCCTCACCGCCGTTGAAGAAGAAGGTAACGTGTGCGTACTTCTGGGTCTCAGCGATACGGAGCTGCTTCTTGCCGAGCTTTGACATATACTCACCGAAGGTCATTTCAAGTCTCTCGGGTGGATATGCAACACTTACGTTAGGCATTGAAGCGTCATACTGAGCCATGCATACGAAGTGGAGCGGGAAGAAGCCGTTTCTTCTCTCGAAGCCGCTGAACTCGGGGTCTACGAGGGAACGTGTTATCTGTCTTGCTCTGTCAGGACGGAAGTTGAAGAAGATAACGCTGTCATCGGGCTTGATAACTCCGTCCTTGTCGATAACTGTCGGGAGCATGAACTCGTCAGTCACCTTGTTATCGTAGGAATTCTTTATAGCCTGAACAGGCTCGGTCTCATTTACGCCCTCGCCGTAGACCATAGCTGAATAAGCCTTTTCAACTCTGTCCCATGCGTTGTCACGGTCCATAGCGTAGTAACGTCCGCTGATAGTAGCTACCTTGCCGAGACCTATCTCAGCGAGCTTATCAACAGTAGTCTGCATGAATTCGGCAGCAGATGCAGGAGGCTCGTCACGTCCGTCGAGGAATGCGTGAATGTATACATTGTCGAGACCCTTCTTCTTTGCCATTTCAACAAGACCGTAGAGGTGCTCCATATGGCTGTGGACACCGCCCGGGGAGAGAAGTCCCATGAGGTGAAGAGCTGTGCCCTTCTTTTTGCAGTCGTCCATAGCTGCGCAGAGAGCCTTGTTATCGCAGATAGCGCCGCTCTCGATGTCCTTTGTTATCTTGACGAGCATCTGATAAACGATACGTCCTGCACCGATATTGGTGTGACCTACCTCAGAGTTGCCCATCTGTCCGTCGGGAAGTCCGACGTCAAGTCCGCTTGCACCGATAAGTGTATGCGGACAGTCTGCTAAATATTTATCAAGGTTCGGCTTCTTTGCAGCAGCGATAGCGTTGCCGTATGTATCGGGATTGTAACCGTAGCCGTCCATGATTATAAGTGCAACAGGTTTTTTTGACATAAATATTCTCCTATATTCATGGGCGGAGTTCATCCGCCCACTTAAAGTTATTTTCAGCCCTCAACAGCAGCCTGTACGATTACATTGAAGTCAGCAGCCTTGAGTGAAGCACCGCCGATGAGTCCGCCGTCGATGTCAGGCTTAGCAAGAAGCTCAGCACAGTTCTTAGCGTTCATTGAACCGCCGTACTGGATTGTTACAGCATCAGCAGTTGCCTGATCGTAGAGCTTTGCGATAGTTGCACGAATGAATGCACAAACCTCCTCAGCCTGATCGGGTGTAGCTGTAAGACCTGTACCGATCGCCCATACAGGCTCATAAGCGATAACAGTGTTCTTTACCTGCTCAGCTGTGAGTGACCAGAGGTCGAGCTTTATCTGACGTGCGATAACTTCCTCTGTGATGTTGCACTCGCGCTCCCACTTGAGCTCGCCAACGCAGACGATAGGCTTGAGACCTGCCTCGAGTGCAGCAATTGTTCTCTTGTTTACAGTCTCGTCTGTTTCACCGAAATACTGACGGCGCTCGCTGTGACCGATAACAACGTACTCAACTCCGAGCTCTGTGAGCATATCAGCGGAAATTTCGCCTGTGAAAGCGCCGCTCTTCTCGAAGTGTACGTTCTCAGCACCGATCTTTACGTTTGAGCCTGCTGTTGTGTTGATAGCAGTTTCAAGGTTTGTGAAAGGTACGCAGGCAATGACCTCTATCTTGCCCTCTGCATTTGCAACGAGCGGCTTGATAGCCTCGAGAAGCTCCTTAGCCTCGGGACGAGTCTTGTTCATCTTCCAGTTACCAGCAATGATAGCTTTTCTCAAATTCTTGTTCATGGTATTTAACTCCTTTATAGTCAATTAATATGTATCACTCATCGTGTTTGAACACACTTTAATTACTCGTCATCCTCATCGTCATCATCATTGCTGCCGATAGCTGTATTGTTGCAGCCGATGCTGAAGCTTCTCTTGGGTGAAAGAATGAAGCCACAGATAACACCGAAGAAGAAGCTGCAGGCGACAAAAAGCCACATAGTGAGATCGTTCTTGCGAAGCTCTGACGAGAGCTCCTTCATCTTGCCGCAGCAAACGCATTTTTTAGTGTCAGGCTTTTTCATAATTATTCTCCTTTGCACGATTGTGAAATTAGGGCGAATATCGCTATCCGCCCTGTTTAAGCAATTTTACTTTTCAGCAATAGCTGCAACGCCGGGAAGTACTTTGCCCTCGAGGTATTCGAGTGAAGCACCGCCGCCTGTTGAGATGTGGCTCATCTTGTCAGCAAATCCGAGCTGGATAACTGCTGCTGCGGAGTCGCCACCGCCGATGATAGTTGTAGCGTCTGTCTCAGCAAGTGCCTTTGCTACGGCAATTGTACCCTTAGCAAGTGTGGGGTTCTCGAAAACGCCCATAGGTCCGTTCCAAACAACAGTCTTTGCAGACTTTACAGCCTCAGCGAAGAGAGCCTGTGTCTTGGGTCCGATGTCAAGACCTTCCTTGTCAGCAGGGATCTTGTCGGAATCGACCTCCTGAATGTCGATAGGAGCGTCGATAGGATCAGGGAATGCTGCAGCAACAGCTGTATCTACGGGGAGAAGGAGCTTCTTGCCGAGCTTCTCAGCCTTAGCCATCATTTCCTTGCAGTAATCTATCTTGCTGTCGTCAACGAGTGACTTACCAACTTCCATGCCCTGTGCCTTGAGGAAGGTATAAGCCATACCGCCGCCGATGATGAGTGTATCGCACTTCTCGAGGAGGTTTGAGATAACGTTGAGCTTGTCAGCTACCTTAGCGCCGCCGAGGATAGCAACGAA
>ONNL01000128.1 GCA_900319195.1 uncultured Ruminococcus sp.
GCAGCAAATATCGGGAGCTGCATGAGCGTATACTTTATGAAATCAGAGAATGCGCTCGATTCGTCTGCGCCGTTCACAAGTCTGTATGTAAAATAGAATGCACAGCTTGCAAGCAGGATACTGCACAGAACAAATGCCACGGTGAACACGTACTTCGCAGCGAAGTACCTCGTCTTTGAGACGCCCGACGAGATAGTGTTCTTTATCGTATCAAGCGAGAAGTCCGAGAGGACTATGATGAACACGGGCATTATCATGAAGAAATAATAATTAAAGCCTAATGCTATCTGTCCGATATCAGTCTTGAATCCCGATACATCGGGGAGATAGCCGAAATCGATACCGCCCGGCGATCTCACCTTTACGGTTATCCCATAGACAAACGCAATTATGAGCCAATAGATATAGAAGCCCTTGCTGTGCACGAGCCTGTAAATGTCCGAACGAATAATACCCTTCATCACTCTGCCTCCTTTACAAGTTCCTTGAAGTAGTCCTCAAGCGAAATGCCTGTTTCAAATATCTCCGCAACATCAATACCGTTTTCAATGAGTGTGCGGTTCACGTTTGCGGAGTCGATATCCTCATAGATACGAAGCTCCCTGCCGTCAATGACCTTATAGTCGCTGACAGCAAGCTTCTCCTCGATAACAGCAGAAGCGGACTTGATACTGTCTGTCCTTACTGCTATGCACTTTCTGCACTCGTTGTCGAGCTCCTCCTTGTCAAGCTCCTTGAGGACCTTGCCTTTCTCGATAAACATGAATCTGTTTGCCGTCATATAGAGCTCTGAAAGGATATGGCTCGAAATGATGAAGGTTATGTTTTTTTCGCGGTTGAGCCTGCTGAATGTCTCACGGAGCTCGCTGATCCCTATCGGGTCAAGTCCATTGATCGGCTCGTCGAGTATTACTATGTCGGGGTCGTCAAGCAGTGCATAGGCTATGCCGAGACGCTGCTTCATTCCGAGTGAAAACGTGCGGAACTTCTTGTTTTTGGCGTCAGTGAGCTTAACAAGGTCAAGTACCTCGTCGATACGCTTCATGTCGGCTACACCTCTCTGTATCGCATAATACCTGAGATTGCGGTAAGCCGTCATGTTCGGGAAGAAGGCGGGATTCTCGATAAGGCAGCCTATCCTGCGCTTTGAATCCGACCTCTCACCGTTTTTACCGAAGAGCTCGAACTCGCCGTCCGATTTCTGTGCCAAGCCTGTCACGATCTTCATTATAGTAGTCTTGCCTGCACCGTTGCGTCCGATGAGTCCGTAGATGTCTCCGCGGCGGACGCTGAACGACACATTGTCAAGAGCCTTGAAGCTGCCGTAATTCTTGCAAAGTGACTTTGTCTGTATTACTGTTTCATTCATGGTCATTCCCCTTTTCGTTTTGATGAGCTTATTATATCGTTCAAAAGTGAAATAAAACTTAATCGTCGTGGACAAAGTCTTAAAAATTTCTTAAAATAAATCTTAATTCTTTTTCATGCGGTAGCCGATACCCCACACCGTCTCAATGCACTCACTGCTCTCTCCGCAGGATTTCAGCTTCTTACGCAGCTTGCTTATGTGCACATTCAGCGTATTATCGTCAGCGGACTCCTCATAGTCCCACACGCTGTCATATATGACGCTCTTCGTGCAGATGTTCCCCTGATTCTTCACAAGTAGTCGGAGGAGGTCGAACTCCGTCTTTGAGAGGTGGAGGTCGTTTCCGCAGCACATAGCCGTTTCCGTCTGCTCGTCAATGACTATGTCCCCGAAGCTGAGCTTTTCGCTCTTCTCGGGCTTTGTGCGGAGTCTGGCATTTATCCTCGCAAGGAGCTCCTCGTTGTGAAAGGGCTTCGTTATGTAGTCGTCAGCGCCAAGCTCGAACATTCCCACCTTTTTATCTATATCATCGACAGCGCTCGTAACGATGACGGGTACGTTGTTCTTTTTCTTGAGGTCGGAGATTATAAGGTCGCCGCTCTTCCCGGGAAGCATGAGGTCGAGGAGTATGAGATCTATCCCCTCCCCGTGAAGCAGAAGTCCCTCAGTACCCGAGAATGCACTCGCGGTCTCAAAGCCGTTTTTCCTCAGCAGAGCCGCAAGCATATTATTAATATCGGTATCATCTTCAATTATAAGTATTTTCATTTCTGTTATCCTCATCGCATATCATGATGTATTACCGCAGCTGTGCAGTATTGCATTTATTATAACTCTCTGCCCATTTTTTGTCAATACCTGCCAAAGCTCGTTATCCTGCGCCTTGACAAAAGCTGCATGGAGTTGTATAATTCATATAGTAATGTAAATTGAAAGGAAATCATAATGGGAAAACTATATAGAGCAATTTCAGCCGACGGTTCGGCTTTTGCAGAGGTACTCGACGCTAAGGACATAGTCTCAGAGGTCGAGAGGATACACAAGACCTCGGCTGTCGTGACAGCAGGTCTCGGCAGACTTACTATCGCCGCTTCGCTCATAGGCTATATGCTCAAGGGCGAAAACGACAACGTCACACTCCGCGTTGAAGGTGGAGGTCCCGCAGGTCAGCTCACAGCGGTGTCCGACAGCTCGGGCAACGTCAAGAGCACGGTGGCAAATCCGGTGGTCGAGCTTCCGCTCAACAGCATGGGCAAGCTTGATGTAGGCGGTGCAGTCGGTACAGACGGCACTCTCTCCGTTGTCAAGGATATCGGTCTCAAGGAGCCCTACGTGGGTGTTATTCCGCTCGTATCGGGCGAGATTGCCGAGGACATCGCAAACTACTATGCAGCAAGTGAACAGATACCCACGGTATGCAGTCTCGGAGTGCTTGTTAATCCCGACCTTACCGTGAAGGCGGCAGGAGGATTCCTGATCCAGCTCCTTCCCTTTGCGGACGAAAAGTGCATAGACATAATTGAGGCGAATATCAAGAAGGTACGTCCCATTTCAGCAATGCTCGACGAGGGAATAACTCCCGAGGAAATTGCAAATATGCTCCTTGAGGGACTTGACCCCGACCCGCTCGACACTGCTTCACCCGTGTACAAGTGTGATTGCAGCAGGGAGCGCACCGAGCGTGTGCTCATCAGTATCGGCAAGAAAGAGCTTGAAAAATTAGCCGACGAGGGCAATGATGCCACTGTCAGCTGCGACTTCTGCGGTAAGCAATACGTTTTCACTCCCGACGAGCTCAGAGGACTTATCAAATAAAAATACCGACTCGGAAAAGCTCCCAAGTCGGTATTTAAAGTGCCTTGCAGATACGCAAATCAAAGATTTGCTCCTTGCAATCGGCAAATAGCAAGCTCCGGCACGAGACGACCGCAAAAAAATATTTTTCCTGTTATCTCAGCGAAATATCCAGCACAGATACCCCCTCGCCCAGCGACAGCGCAAGGTCATGGACTCCGCTCAGACCGTCAGGCAGCTTTGCCGTATATTCGGCAAAATCGTCATAGCCGTCAGATGCCGATACAGGCACCTCGAACTCATGTCCGCCGACCTTACATCTCACCTTTTCATCGGAAACACAGGACGATATGCTCATCACAAGCTCCGTCCTGCCTGTAAGGTCAACGCCCGAATACTTCACCCATGCGTCCCAGCCTCTGACGGTGACATAGTGCCGCCTGAGCCTGCGCGAGAAGCTGATGATGACATTGTTATAGTCGTCAAAGCTCTGTGCTTCAAAGCAGCAGGGACGATTCCCCACCATTTCTCCGCTCACACGGCACTCGCATTCCGAGCGTATATCCGCCGATGATGCGGCTGCATAGAAGGTGTAGTCCCCGTCCTCGACGAGCATTCTTCCCGAACGGGTATCATAGATTCGCAGGATATACTCGGGTATGTCGATCAGTATTTCCCTGCTCTCACCTGCTTTCAGGGACACTCTTTCAAATCCGCAGAGCTTTTTGTCTGCACGTCTTACTGCCGATGCTTTCAGCGTATAATATATCTGGACTATCTCCGTGCCGTCAGCGTCGGAGGTGTTCCTTACGGTGAGCCTTGCAGTGAGCTTACCCGAGCTGTCTGTCACAGAAAAACCGCTGTACTCAAAGGTCGAGTAGGACAGTCCGTAGCCGAAGGGATAGAGCGGTGTGCCCTTGAAATACATATATGTAGTCCCCGACTTTTCAAGGTCATAGGACATGATGTCGGGCAGGTCGTTATCCGAGCGGTACCAAGTCTCAGGCAGCTTTGCCGAGGGATTGTTCCTGCCGCTCAGCGTCTCAGCGACCGCTGTTCCGAGCTGTGCTCCTGCGTGAGTTGTATACAGCACAGCAGGCAGCAGTTCATTCTCCCTGCAAACCGAGTACGGATAGCTCGACACGAGCACCATTACAACAGAGGGACAAATACCGAAAATATGCTCCGCCATGCCCTCCTGCACATTCAGCCTGAGAGTGCTGCGGTCAAAGCATTCCTTTGCTACCTGCGTGGGATAGTTCCCCGTACAATAGATAACCACATCACTTTCAGCGGCAGCTTTTTCCGCGCGTTCACGTCCGCTGCTGAGAGTTTCGATCACAAATATATTCTCCTGCACGACTGCACGCTCCTTGACAAATGTGAGCTTGCCGTCAGTGCACGAAAGGCGCTCCCTGTGGAGATACTCTTCAATGAGGACTCCGCCGTCGGTATCGTAGAAATTGAACGTCTCGCGCGTGAACCAGTCGAATATCGTTCTGCCGTTGAGATGAAGAGCGCCGTCAGAGGTGACGTACCTCTGATACTTCACAGAAAACAGATTTTTCCAGTTTTCGCCCCAGTCCTGAAGCTCGAACCTTTCGGAGTCCGTGACAGCTTCCGCATCAGCATGGACAGTACCGTCCTCATGCACAGAGAGGTACTTTCCGTTGGGAGCCTTTATTGCGACTATGTCCCAAAGGCTGTCATGCACGATCTCTCTGCCTGCGAACTCCCTGCGTATGCCTTCGGCTATTGAGACCGGCGAGCGAAATGTCCCCGTGTACCAGTCACGGAGATTTTCATTTGCGGCAGGACCGAGCACGGCAATTTTCCCGTGTGCCTTTTTCAGCGGCAGGATACCGTCGTTTTTCAGCAGGACTACCTGCTCCCGAGCGGCACGGAGATCAACGTCCTCGGACTGCTCGGTGTTAACGATATCAGTCGTGATGCTGTCATAGGGACAGTCATCGCTGAACTGTCCGAGCTTTGCACGTGCATACAGTACATTCTCAACAGCCCTGTCAATATCGGCTTCGGAAATGAGTCCGCGGTCAAGGGCATTCTTCGCCGCCTTTGAGACGAGCGAGCCGATGTCCGTCATGGTGTCACAGCCTGCCGTTATGGACTCAGCATAAGCCTCAGCATGACTTGAGGTATAGCGGTGAGCGGTCACGGTCTGACCGAAATCTCCGCCGTCAGTAACAGCAAACCACAGTCCCCACTCGTCCTTGAGTATCGACTGCAATTCCGTATTGCAGAGCGCGGGGACTCCGTTCACTTCGTTATATGCGGACATCACGGACTTCGCTCCGCCGTTTACTATGGCATTCCTGAACGCCTGATAGAAGTATTCGTATTTCAGTCTCAGCGGCATGAAGGAGTTGCTTTTCAAGCGCTCATGCTCGTTGTTGTTGGCACAGAAGTGCTTCAGAGTCGGGATAGTTTTCAGATATTCGCCGTTATCACCTGCCATTGTCTCGGTGAAGGCGGCGGTGAGCTCTCCCGTGAGGAAAACGTCCTCGCCGTAAGCCTCCTCATTGCGTCCCCAGCGGCTGTCGCGCTCCATATCGACGGTGGGACCCCATACGCAGAGACCGCCCTTTTTGTCGATATTGTAATACGCGCGGCACTCGTTTGCTGTTATCGTGCCTATTTCCGACATCAGCTCACGGTCAAAGGTCGAGGCAAGTCCTATCGGCTGAGGGAAAACCGTTGAGTACCTGTCGTCGCTTCTGCCTACATATCCGCGTGCGACCTCCTGACCTATGAAGAACTCCCCTATCCCGAGGCGTTCAACAGGCCGGTTGTGAGTTGTAATAAGTCCGAGCTTCTCGTCGAGGGTGAGCTTTGAGGTGAGCTCCCGAGCAAGCGTGCGGAATTTGTCATTGCTTTTCTTCACATTATCACTCCTTGGAAAAATATTACTTACATTATACATGGTCACATAGCAGAAGTCAATAGAAAACCGCATTTTCTCCAAAACGGAAAAATCCCACCCGATTACTCGGATGAGATGATTCCGGATTATGAAATTATGGCAATTGGAAAAAGCTTAATTGATCATCTTCCGAAGCCGGGCTGAGTGGTGCTGCTGCCCGAGCCGAGAGTCTTTTCAGTGCCTCCCGAGATAGTACCCGAGATGTATACAGCAGGCTGACCAAGTGTCGAAATATTTGTGCCGCCTGAAATCGTTCCGCCCGAGTATGCCTTTACGTTTGAATCACCGTAAGAGTAAGAGAGTGCTGCACCCGACATACTTGTTGCAAGAACCTTGCCTGTGCTGTCAGCAAATACAAGCTGTGTAGACATATCGTAAGCAGTTCCGCCGCCCATTCCGAGACCGCCGAAGCCGTAGCCGCCTGTGCGGGATATGGAGTTGCCGTTGTCGCCGCAGTCGAATGAATCTCCGCCGTTACCGAAGTAGTAACCGCCGCTGATGACGATGTTTCCGTTTGAATCGAAGCCGTCAGCATCGTTCATTGAAGTATTAACTGAAACGATACCGCCCTGGAGGTACATATTACCTGATGCTGAAGAAGAACCTCCGAAGCCTCCCTGACTCCAGCCGCCGCTTGTATTGCCTGTGCCTGATGAATCAGCGCCGCCCGATACGTTATAGCCGTCATCGCTGGATATTACATATATATTACCGTTGTTCTGATAGATGTTGTTGCCTTCAAAGCCTTCATAGCAAGCTGTTACATAAACCTCAAGGCTTGTGTAATCTGTGCCTGCTGTCTTGCCGCCTACATAGAGGTCGGTATCAGAATGTACTGCATCATCGCCTGATGTGAGCTTCATCTTGCCTGCGTTCAGGACAACCTCACCGTTTGCGTGTACACAGTCATCTGTTGAGTTTATAGTGAAATTACCGCCGTTTATTGTAACGGTACCTGTATAGCTAACGCCGCTGTCATCAGTGCCGCCAGCCTTTATGCCCTTAGCGCTGTCGCTGTCGGATGTTGTATCGGTAGTTGGTGTAGTGCCCCAACTTCCGGGACCTCCGCTCTGGCTTGTCTTAGCTGCCTGAGCTGCTGTTGTTTTGATGTCGATGTCACCGCCGTTAACAACTACACCCTGGAAGCCCTGCATACCGTCACCGTATGAAGTGATGTTCAGGGTACCGCCGTTTACAGTGATGATACCTGTGCCGCTGTCAGTACCGGTGGACTTGAGACCGTCGCCGCTTGTCTTGGCATTTACGGTAAGATTGAGTGTGCTGAAATCACCTGTGCCGCCATTTGCTGTAAGGTCATCAGCATTACCGATTGTAACGCTGTCCTTGCCGCGGATACCGTCATCAACTGAGTTAACAACAAGTGTTCCGTTATATACTCTTACGTCGTCCTTACCTACGATAGCGTCAGCCGCATTGCCGTTTACAGTAAGTGTACCCTGACCCTTGAACTTGAGGTCGTCCATTGAGTAGATAGCACCCTGACCGGAATCAGCATTTGTATAGCTTGTGCCGTCGGAGATAGTATTTGTTGTGCCGTTCTTTGCAACTATCTGTACTTCATCGCCTACTGAAGCAACATAGATAGGTGAATTTGTAGTATTTGTAAGGCTCATGCCTGCGAGGTCGAGCTCAACAACGCTGTCGGGATAAGCAGTCTTGTCAACGTTAACAACGATCTGTGTACCGCTGCCGTTGCCTGTTACTGTGAATACGCCGGGCTGTGTGATAGTGAGAACACCGTTTGATACTGAAGCTACGTTTGCAGCAGCATTTGTCTCGATTGCCGAGCCGTTGAGGGTGATAGTATACTCGCCCGATGTATTGTCGGTCTGTGATGTACCGCCTGTACCTGCGGGGTTGACAGTCTCAAATGTTGTTACGGAATTTGTAACATAGAAGCTGTCTGCTGTATTGTTTGTATGTGTGATCGTTGCGCCTGTTGAAGAATTTTTGAGGGTGTAGGTGCTTCCTGCCTTGATAGAAGCGTCAGAGATAAGTGCGTACTTATACTTCTTTGTAAATGCTGCGGATACATCGCCTGCAACTATGCTGTTAGCCTTCTTCCAGCAGAGGTCGGTGTTTGATGTATCGTCAATGCAGTTGAGGAGCATAGTTGCCTGATTAGCAGATGTAACTCCTGCAGCCTGATTGTCGGTCGCAGTAGCAACTACTGTACCGCCTGTGATGTTAACATTTGTTACAGCTGTAAGACCTCTGTCTCCGCCTGCAACTACTGTACCGCCTGAGATGTCGATAGTTGTTTCAGCCTGGATAGCGTCATTGCCGGCCTTTATGCTGATGTCGCCGCCTTCAACTGCAACATTGCCCTTTGAGGACTTGATACCGTCGCCCTCAGAGTCGATAACTACTGTACCGCTCTTGACTGTAACGGAGGTCTTGCCCTTGATCGCGTCCTGAAGAACGGAGTTGACTGTGATCGAACCGCCGTTGATCTTGATGTCGTTGTTGCAGCTTACGCCGACCTGTGTATTTGCTGTTATCTCAAGTGTACCTGTTCCTGCGTCGCCGCCCTGTCTTGTGAGGTCGTCCTTAGCTTCGATAACGCCCTCGCCCGACTCAGCACCTGTTGCATCAAGATATGCTGTCTCGCCGTCTGAGAGGTAGTTCTGAGTGCCGTCAACAAGATTTATTGATGTGTTCTCAGCGTTTGTAACGAGGATAGCAGGAGCACTCTTGCCTGTGATGTTTACGCCGTTGAGGAAGAGCTTAACTGTCTCAGCGTCTGTTACAGGATCTGCAACATTTACGTTGATCTGTCCATCGGAAAGCGTTCCATCGATATAGTAGCTTCCCGAGTGACTGATCGTTACTGTTGAGCCGCTTACCGAAGTATAGCCTGCGGTGTCGCCGTCAACAGTTATACTGTTTCCACCGAGGTGGATGTATACAGTAGAAACAACAGGGTCCTCGATAGGAGTTGTTGTTGTCGTTGTAGTCGGCTCAGATGTCGTTGTTGTTGTCACCTGAGGGTTATCCTGCCATGAGTAAGGAAGTGATTCAACGCTTCCTGCGAGGTACTTCTGGATAATGAGTGCGTCCGATGCTGTTATGCCGTCGCCTCTTGACTCAACGTCTCCGAGGTCTCTGCCGATTTCATCGAACTGATAAATGCTGGGATTAGCAAGTGCCTGCATGATGAATGTCGGGTCTGCTACTGATACAGTACCGTCATTGTTTGCGTCGCCGTAAGCTGTTACTGCTGTCGGTTCAGCCGCCTGAACGATCGATGTACTGAGAGGCATTGCTGAAGCGATCATTGCTGCGGAAGATAATCCTGCAAGCATCTTTTTGATTGATGAACTTTTCATTTCAGATCAAACTCCTTAAAAAATTTTTTCTTCAATTGCCTAAGGTTCTTTGCTTTATGTGTTTATTATAATTTTGTTTTCTTAAAATAATCTTAAAGTTTACATAATTTGGCAATAATTTTTGGCATTTCCGTATATATAGCATTTTATATACTATTAAATAAACCAATTGCAAAACCGTTCTCCGACTCCGCGGAGCCTTTAAGCTTTCTTCAGAAACCTTATGATCTCATACGTAATAATACAGAAAGCACTATTTTCTGTAAAAATTTTCCAACGAAATTTTCCCGAAATACAGCCGTTTACAGTCTGTGAAATAAAAATGTACAAAAAATTCCAAAATTTATGTTTAATATTAAGATTATTTTAAGCTTGCAAAACTATAATATAGACAAATGATACGAAAGGAGCGTGAATCTCCGAAGGAACATCTCAGTTCAGCTTCGGAGGGCATTATGGCAATTAATACATTTGCAAGAAAGGAAATCAAATTCCTGCTCAGTATGGAACAGTATCACGGTCTCATGGAGGTGCTCCCTCAGTACATGAACCCCGATAAGTTCTGTGTCGGCGGAAAGGAATACGGTATCTACAATATCTATTATGATACCCCCGATGATTTCCTCATCAGAGAATCACTCAGCAAGCCTTACTACAAGGAAAAGATAAGGCTTCGCAGCTACTACTCACCTGCTTCGGCTGATGATACGGTCTTTCTTGAAATTAAAAAGAAGATAGGCGGTATCGTTACAAAGAGAAGAGTTTCAATGACTCTTGCCGAATCCTTTGACTACCTCGAAAACGGCATCAAGCCGAAGTCGGAGAAGTACATTCAGCAGCAGGTTTTCAGGGAGCTCGACGCTTTCCTTGACCACTATCCTATCCAGCCGAAGCAGTACATAAGCTATCAGCGTGAGGCTTTCTTCGGCAAGGATAACAGCGATTTCCGTCTTACTTTTGACAGGAAGATAACCGAGCGCAGATACGATCTCGGTCTTGATCATGAAAGCTATGGCAACTACATCATTGATGCTGACCAGAGACTCATGGAGGTCAAGGTCGGCGACGCGATCCCCGAATGGCTCGTGAATAAGCTCTCTGAGCTCGGCATATTCAAAACGAGCTTTTCAAAGTACGGCAGGGCTTACCAGAATTTTATCCGCGAAAGAGTATACGGTAAGGACAGCCACATCTCGATCATAAACAATATATCCGTAGACAACAGTATATTATTGAATAGGAGTGTATAATTATGTTATTTGAAAGTGATTTTTTTGGCAGCATTCTCGACCGGTCTGATTCTTCATCAGCAGCTAACATCATCAACAACGCAGCCTCATCGGCTTCGACAGCTATCAACTCAAAGCAGTTTTTCCTCTGCGTCGGCGCAGCGCTTATCATGGGCTTCCTCATCAGTATCATCTACATGATAACTCACCGCAAGGAAGGCTATTCTCAGAGCTATGTCCTCACAATGATAATGCTCCCGACAATAGTTGCCCTCATTCTCCTTCTCGTCAATACAACAGCAGGCGCTCTCAGCCTTGCAGGTGCATTCACCCTTGTACGATTCCGAAGCGTCCCGGGAGACCCGCGTGATATTGCTTACATCTTCTATGCAATGGCAACAGGTGTTGCTTGCGGCGCAGGCTATATCGGCTTCTCTATCATGTTCTTCATCATTCTCGCCGCTGTACTCATCGTACTCAACGAAGTTAATTTCGGCGGCTCAAAGAAGAGACACATGACACTCAAGATAACTATTCCCGAGAACCTCGATTATCAGGGCGTTTTCGACCCTCTCCTCAAGAGATACACAAGCTTCTACAAGCTCAGAAGAGTAAAGACAACCAACTTCGGTACACTTTTCGAGCTTATATACAGTGTTGACGTTTACGACGACATGGACCAGAAGAAGTTCATCGACGAGCTCAGAGCTCTCAACGGCAACATGACTATCAACCTCGTATTCTTCAGATATGACGACAAGATCTACGAGAACTAAGATCTGATCATTGGAAATCCCTCTCACCCCTACCCTCATATATGAAATTTGTCAGACTGTCAGATGAATGGTCTGACTAATTTCATATATAAACAAAGGAGAAGATATTATGAAAAACATGAAAATTATGGCAATCGCACTATCAGCAGTGCTGATCTCAGCGTCGGCTTATTCATGCGGAAGCACGAAGGCTGACAGCAAGGGAAATACAAACGATACAGCTCAGACGACCGAGGCAGCATCAGACGGAACAGACAGCGAGGCTACGACAGCAGGCTCCGAGGATAAAAGATCCGACAGCTCCACCGACAAAAAATCGGAGACTGCAACTACCTCTTCAAAGTCCAAGAGCAGTACCGTAACAACCACCACCGCAAAGAGCGGTACAGGTCCGGCGGCTTCGGCTAAGAATACGTCCTCATCGGGCTCGGGAGCGTCCTCGTCTGGCGACAATTCGAGCTCGGGAAACAGCTCGTCAGACAGCAGCTCGGGCGGTTCATCATCGGACAGCTCCGCTTCGTCATCATCGGGTGCAGGTACATCAAATTCATCATCGGGCTCGTCATCATCTTCCGGCACATCATCGGGCGGAGGTTCGTCGGGCGGCAGTACATCGGGCAGCAGCTCGGGCGGTTCATCATCAAGCTCCACCACCGACGAGGAGACAGGCGAGGTCGTGACATACGACGCAAAAATCACTCTCGGCTCTGCGGCATCATTCACGGGAAACAACGTGTCCATTGACGGCTCGAAGGTGACTATCACAGCAGGCGGAGACTACTACATAAGCGGCTCATGCTCCGAGGGACAGATATACGTTGACACGAGCGCCGAGGAAAAGGTCAAGCTCGTACTCGACGGCGTTTCGCTCTCAAATTCGAGCGAGTCCGCAATTTATGTCAACGAGGCGAAGAAGTGCGTTATCGAGACTATCAGCGGCACTACATCGACTATCAGCGACAACGCGAGCGGAAATGCTATCGGACAAGTGATCTTCTCCAACGACACATTGAAAATAAAGGGCGACGGTACTCTCAATATCAATTCCGCAAAGGCACACGCGATAGCCTCCGACGACGACGTGATAATCGAGGAGGGCACGCTCAATATCAGCTCGGGCAAGACGGGGATCTCCGTCCATGATGATGTCACGATAAACGGCGGAAACAACAGTATCATGGGCTCGACAAACGGTATCAAGTCCAAGGGTACTATCAACATAAACGGCGGTACTACGGTAGTCTGCGGCGGTACCAAGGAGGAAAAGAGCTCGGTTTACTGCGCGAGCACCTTCAACTACACAGGCGGCTATCTCTTTGCGGCAGGCAACAGCGTGTCTGTCCCGACTGTCTGCTCAAATCCGTACATCGTGCTCAAGCTCTCGTCGGCAGCGGCAGGCGGCAGCAATGTCAAGCTCACCCTCGACGGCACACAGTACGCGGACTTCACTCCGCACAGCAGCTTCATATCCGTGATGATGCTCGCTCCCGAGATAAAGAGCGGCAGCAGCTTCAGCGCATCCGTAGGCGGCACGAGCACCAAGAGCTACACCGTATCTGACGGTCAGAACCTGTTCTCATGATTTGTACGAATCGTAAATTTGATATATATTATATCTTATTTATAAAATGTTCAGAATAAAATTATAGAAAAATCAGTAAAAGTACAGTATTTTACAGTTTTGTATATGAAAATATATTGCAAAATGCTTTTGTTTGCAATATAATATATACAACAGATGAAATATTGGTATTTAATATCAAGTATCCTCCCCTCTCATGTACTTGATATTGAACACTGATCCGGTGCAGTCACAGCTGCTATAGGTTAACAGAAATAATCAATTTCATCAGTCGGTTCCGAAAGGCTGCTGTATGAAATATGTATTCTGATTTAACATCATCTGCGATATGGTCCGCAGTGCTAATTCGACCAAAAGGTCGTCTGGACCTTGTACAATTATCCATCCCGTTTGGGATGGATTTTTTTGCGAATAAAAATTTGTAAGCAAAATTATATAATCTGCTTGACAAATTATTTTAAGTGTGATACAATATATTCAGAAACATTGGAGGTGATTGCAAATGAACAGAAGCGTATACAGCCTCGTGCTTATGGACGACGTTATCAGGTCCGTGGACGAGGAGGCGTACAGACGATGGACGAGCCGCTCTAACCTCATCAACCAGATACTCGCTGAGCACTTCTCCTGTCAGACTCCCGAAATGCGAATGCAGGAGATTTTTGAATCCGTCGGGAGCCTTGTGGACAGCGTGTTCAAGGTGCAGCAGCAGCGCTCCTCTTCCCTCATGACGCTGAGGACGGCGCTCGGCTACAAGTACCGCCCCACGATCAATTACAAGGTGGAGCTTGAACGAAGTCCGCATGAGCATATCGGGACACTGAGAATGATGATTAGGACACAGAGCAGCAATCTCATTGAAATGTTCAATGCCTTCTTGATACGGCGGATACGCTTTGAATCAGCTCTTCTCGAATCGCGCGGTGTGCAGAGTTACTCCTGCAAGCTCACGGACGGCTGCTTCACAAGGGCACTGCTCAACAGCGGTCTCAATGAGAATGATACCGCGGAGGCGATAAGTATGTATCTCAACAACCTCAACGACTCGATACAGGCTTATTTCTCGGGACATGAGCAGTTTACGGCACAAATAGCCGCTCTCGAAAACAAATACAAAAAAATGCTTGATAGATACATCATCTGAACGGAGGTAAGATCATGAATGCAGAGAAATTAACTCAGAAATCAATGGACGCGGTACGCAAGGCTCAGAGCATTGCTGTTATGCAGTCAAACTCTGTGATAGAGCCTATCCACCTGCTTGCAGGTCTTGTAAAGCAGGAAAACGGACTAATTCCCCAGCTCATTAAAAAAATGAATATCGACTGCGATATGTTCTCCTCGGAGGTCGATAAGAAGATAGGAGCGCTCCCCAAGGTCACAGGCAGCGGCAGGTCCGGCAATATCGGCATATCCGCCGAGGGCGACAGGATACTCACGACCGCTGAGGCTATCGCTTCAAACATGAAGGACGAATTTGTCTCCGTCGAGCACATAATGATAGCTCTTGTAGACTGCAAGGACAGGGACGTTTCCGCTGTCATGAAGATGTTCGGTATAACGCGTGACTCCTTCCTCAGCGCTCTCATGACCGTCAGAGGCAACACACACGTCACATCGGAGAATCCCGAGGACACCTACGACGTGCTCGCCAAATACGGTCAGGAGCTTGTCGGACTTGCACGCAAAAACAAGCTCGACCCGGTTATTGGTCGTGACTCCGAGATAAGAAATGTCATACGCATTCTCTCACGCAAGACCAAGAACAACCCTGTGCTGATCGGTGAGCCCGGCGTTGGTAAGACTGCCATTGCAGAGGGACTTGCACAGCGAATCGTTGCAGGCGACGTGCCGAGCAACCTCAAAGACAGAAAGGTGTTCTCGCTCGACATGGGCGCTCTCGTTGCGGGAGCAAAGTACCGCGGTGAATTTGAGGAGCGACTCAAGGCTGTGCTCAATGAGATAAAAAACAGCAGCGGCGAGATAATCCTCTTTATAGACGAGCTGCACACTATCGTCGGTGCGGGCAAGACCGACGGTGCTATGGACGCAGGCAACCTCTTAAAGCCTATGCTGGCACGCGGTGAGCTGCACTGTATAGGCGCTACAACGCTCAACGAGTACCGTCAGTACATCGAGAAGGACCAAGCCTTAGAGCGCCGTTTTCAGCCCGTTATGGTCGATGAGCCGACCGTCGAGGACACTATCTCGATACTGCGCGGACTAAAGGAGCGCTACGAGGTATTCCACGGCGTCAAGATACACGATAACGCGCTCATTTCGGCGGCTGTGCTCTCCAACAGATACATTACCGACCGATTCCTTCCCGACAAGGCTATCGACCTCATAGACGAAGCCTGCGCGACAATACGCACGGAAATGGACTCAATGCCCACGGAGCTCGACGAGATAAACCGCAAGATAGTACAGCTTGAGATCGAAGAGGCTGCTCTCAAAAAGGAGAGCGACAGCATCTCGAAGGAGCACCTTGCTGAGATACAGAAGGAGCTCTCGGAACTGCACGAGAAGTTCAACGCGATGAAGGCAAAATGGGAAAACGAAAAGACCGACATCTCCGCCGTACAGAAGCTGCGCGAGGAGATAGAGACAGTCAACGGCGACATTGAAAAGGCTGAGCGCGAATACGACCTCAACAAAGCCGCGGAGCTCAAATACGGCAGACTTCCGCAGCTCCAGAAACAGCTCGCGGAGCTTGAACAGAAGGCTAACGACAATATCGGCAGTGACAGGCTTCTGCGCGACAACGTCACCGAAGAGGAGATAGCGGAGATAGTCTGCCGCTGGACAGGCATTCCCGTTTCAAAGCTCATGCAGGGCGAAAAGGAAAAGATACTCCACCTCGACGAAATGCTCCATAAGAGAGTCATCGGTCAGGACGAGGCTGTAACTAAGGTCAGCGAGGCTATACTGCGCTCGCGTGCAGGCATTCAGGACCCCGACAGACCTATCGGCTCATTCCTCTTCCTCGGACCTACGGGTGTCGGCAAGACCGAGCTTGCAAAGGCGCTCTCTGAGATACTCTTCGACGACGAGAAGAACATCATACGTATCGACATGAGCGAATACATGGAGAAATTCAGCGTGAGCCGTCTTATCGGAGCGCCTCCCGGATATGTCGGCTACGACGAGGGCGGTCAGCTCACCGAGGCTGTAAGACGCAAGCCGTACTCTGTCGTGCTCTTTGACGAGATAGAAAAGGCTCACCCCGATGTGTTCAATATACTCCTGCAAGTCCTCGACGACGGACGGATCACAGACTCGCAGGGACGCACAGTCGATTTCAAGAATACTATAATTATCCTCACATCAAATCTCGGCTCACCATATATCCTCGACGGCATTGACGAAAACGGTGATATCTCCGACGAGGCAAGAGCAAATGTGGACGCGCTCCTCAAGAAGCAATTCCGTCCCGAATTCCTCAACCGTCTCGACGAGGTGATCTTCTACAAGCCGCTCGCAAAGAACGAGATAATGAAGATAGTTGACCTCATGCTCGCTGACCTGCAAAAGCGTCTCGACGACAAGCACATAAAGCTCAATGTTAAGGACGAGGCAAAGAAATTCATTGTCGATAACGGCTATGACGCAAACTTCGGTGCAAGACCTCTCCGCAGATTCATTCAGAGCAAGGTCGAGACTCTCGTTGCAAAGAAGATCATAGAGTGCGACCTCTCAGCAGGTGACACCATCAGCATAGACGCAGAAAACGGCACGCTTTTTGCAGAACAAAACTAACTCAACTTCCCATAGAATCCGCAAAAACCACGGTTTTTATTGATATTTTATATAAAAATGGGTGTTACAATTTGTATAATGTCGGTTGTTTTGTCATTTTTTCTCTATTTCCTTGACAAATCGGGCTAAAGGGTATATAATTCAATTGTAAATTTAAATAAATGGAGGATCCCAAAAATGACTAAAACTGAATTAATCAGCGCAGTTGCTGATCAGACTGGTTGCACCAAGAAAAGCGCAGACGAAGCTGTTAACGCAATTGTTTCTATCATTACAGATACACTTGCTAAGGGCGATAAGGTTTCTATCGTCGGCTTCGGTACTTTTGAAGTAAGAGACCGTAAGGAGAAGCAGGTTATCAATCCTCAGACTAAGAAAATGATGACTGCTCCCGCTTCCAAGGCTCCTGCTTTCAAGGCAGGACAGACACTTAAAAACGCTGTAAACAAGTAATCATTAGGAGGTAATTTTCATGAGCACTACAAAGAAGACAGAAGCTGCAATAGCTGCTGAGGCTGCAAAGACTGCAACAGCTCCCGCTGCTGAGAAGAAGGATGCTCCTGCAAAGAAGGCTCCCGCAAAGAAGGCAGCTGCTGCTAAGAAGCCCGCTGCTAAGAAGACTGCTGCTAAGAAGACTGCTGCTAAGGAAAGCGCTGTAACAGGCAATGTTTACGTTGAATATCTCGGCGCACAGATCTCTTCTGCTGACCTCATCGAGAAGGCAAAGAAGGCATCAGGCGTTAAGTCTCCCAAGGAGATCAACGTATATGTAAAGCCTGAGGACAACAAGGTTTACTATGTTGTTGACAAGACAGCAGGCGAGTTCGAGCTTGTTTGATTATATACAAACAGTATAAATAAGTGGTATTACACCAACGTGTAATACCACTTTTTTGTTGTATAAAAAATAGGAGCACACTCCCCTGTCACTATGGGGTGTGTGCTTGTTTTGATGAGTAAATTCAGTGGAGCGTTGTTTGTGGTGAGACTTGTGAGAAGTGCTGTTTCTCGGACTGCTTCCAGAGCGTTAATTTAAAATTCCGCCTGACAGGGCACACATTTAGACTATGCCTCTTTTACTAGGTAAGAGGTGTGCCCTGTCAGACGGAATTTTCAGTTTAAAGTCTTTGAAAAGGGGTACGGGGGAAAAGCTTTCCTCAGAAAGTTTTCCCCCGCTAATATCTCCCATTAAATTTTACGCATTCATACCGAGGTCGATAGCCTTGAAGTTATTGGGGATAAGAGCTGCCTTCTTAGGCGGAACGACCTTCTCGATAGCCTTCTTCATAACGTCGAGCGAGCAGATATTAGTCTCCTTGAGAAGCTTTCCGAGGAGAATGATATTAGAGCCGCCCTTGAGGTCATTATCGTCAGCGAGCTGCTGTGAAGGGATACCAAAGAGGCTGATATCCTTTCTATCAGTCTGAGCGTCGATAAGAGTGCTGTCGAAGAAAACCTTTCCTCCCTCGCGTACACAGGGTACGAACTTATCGAATGAAGGCTGGTTCATAACGATAAGGAGGTCTGGAGTAGTTACGAGAGGTGAACCGATAGGCTCATCGGATATACAAACTGAGCAGTTGCAGGTACCGCCTCTCATCTCAGGACCATACGAAGGAAGCCATGAGAGCTCCTTATTGTCCATAAGACCGCAGTATGCAAGTATCTTGCCTGCGAAGAGGATACCCTGTCCGCCGAAGCCTGCGAGAAGAATTTCAGTAGTCATTACTCATTACCTCCCTCTGCATTTGCGAATACGCCTTCCTCAACGTCCTTATAAACGCCGAGAGGATAGTAAGGTATCATTTCGTCCTGAAGTCTCTTGATAGCGTCAGCAGGAGCAAGACCCCAGTTTGTAGGACAGGTTGAGAGAACCTCTACGATAGAGAAGCCCTTGCCTGCCTTCTGGTTTTCAAATGCCTTGCGGATAGCCTTCTTAGCAGCATTGATATGAGGAACTGTATCAACAGCAACTCTCTCTGCATAAGCTGTACCTGTGAGCTGTGAGAGCATCTCGCAGACCTTTACAGGATAGCCGGCAAGCTGAGGACTTCTTCCGAAGGGTGTTGTCTGTGTTACCTGACCGGGAAGAGTGGTAGGAGCCATCTGTCCGCCTGTCATACCGTAGATAGTGTTGTTGATGAAGATAACAACGATATTCTCGCCTCTTGTTGCAGAGTGAACTGTCTCAGCAGTACCGATAGCAGCGAGGTCGCCGTCGCCCTGATATGTAAATACATACTTATCGGGGTTTGTTCTCTTTACACCTGTTGCAACAGCCGGAGCACGTCCGTGTGCAGCCTCTATCATATCGCAGTTAAAATAGTCATATGCCATTACCGAGCAGCCTACAGGACATACACCGATAGTATCTCCCTCGATACCCATTTCGTCGATAACCTCACAGAGGATCCTGTGAACGATACCGTGAGTACAGCCGGGGCAGTAATGTGTAGGAATGTCAATAAGTGACTTAGGTCTTTCAAATACTACAGCCATCAGAGTGTACCTCCCATTCTCTTGATCTCTCCGAGCACCTCTGCAGGTGTGGGAATAACGCCGCCTGTTCTGCCGAAGAATTCAACAGGCTTTGAGCAGTTGATAGCAAGCTTTACGTCCTCTATCATCTGACCCATTGACATCTCTACGCTGAGAAGCTTCTTAGCGCTCTTAGCAGCCTCGTTGATCTCTTTTACAGGGAACGGCCACAGAGTCTTGGGACGGAACAGACCTGCCTTGATGCCCTCTGCTCTTGCAGCATTTACAGCAGACTTTACGACACGCGCAGTTGCACCGAATGCACATACGAGAATATCGCAGTCCTCTGTGAGATAGAGCTCAGCGTCTGTCTCTGTTTCCTTGATAATATCATACTTCTTGTAACGGTCTGTGATAGACTTTTCAAGCTCATCGGGCTTGAGATAGAGTGAGTTGATGATGTGGTGCTCTCTCTTGAACTTGTGACCGTCAGTTGCCCAGCCGCTCTTATCGTAAGCGTTGGGATTGATCTCGGGGAATTCAACAGGCTCCATCATCTGACCGAGCATACCGTCTGCAAGGATCATTGCAGGCATACGGTACTTATCAGCGCGGTCGAAAGCTGTAACAACAGCGTCTACCATTTCCTGTACAGAAGCAGGAGCATAAACGAGAAGCTGGAAGTCGCCGTGACCGAGAGCCTTTGTAGCCTGCCAGTAGTCTGCCTGTGAAGGCTGGATACCGCCGAGACCGGGGCCGCCTCTCTCTACGTTGATGATAACAGCGGGGAGGTCGGAACCGGCGATGTAGGATACGCCCTCGCTCTTGAGTGAGATTCCGGGTGATGAAGAAGATGTCATAGCACGAACACCTGTCGAAGCAGCACCGAGGACCATATTGATTGCAGCTATCTCAGACTCTGCCTGAAGGAAAACTCCTCCTGCCTTATGCATACGCTTAGCCATATAAGCGGCAAGCTCTGTCTGAGGTGTGATGGGGTAACCGAAAAAGCACTTACAGCCTGCTCTGATAGCGGCTTCAGCAAGAGCTTCATTACCCTTCATAAGATTTCTTTCCAAAGCAAAAAGCTCCTTTCAAATTATTTTTCAACTATAATTGCGCAGTCGGGGCACATAATGCCGCACATTGCACAGCCGATGCACGCAGATTCATCAGTACATTCAGCATAGAAATATCCCTTCTTGTTGCGCTTTTCCTTCTGGATAGCAACAATCTTCTTAGGACATGCTGTTGTACACAGACCGCAGCCCTTGCACCTTTCGGCAATGACTGTCATTTTCGCCATAAGCTTACAGCTCCTTTCAATAATATACAGTATATATCAGAGACAGCATCGTGTAAAAACAGAGTGCATTTTTATACGATGTTATCCTTGAAAGCGTTAGTTATCAGGTCTCCCAGACTGTCCTTACGTATCTCTTTGCAGGGAAAACGTCGTCCCTGTCTGAGAGCTCCGCGATATCCTCGGGATAGACAGTATACAGGATAGGAAGTCCGGTGCGTTTTGCGATCTCGTCAGCAAACTCCGCAGACTGCTCGATTATCTCGGCAGTTGTCTCCCCTGCCAGATTCGTGTTGTTGACTATCGCCGTGTGCTTCATTCTCGAAGCCGCCTCTATCTCGTACATGAGCTTTATCGCAGCGTCGGGAGTATTTGTGAGATAGCGGCGCTGATTGATGACATAGAGCATCTCAAGCTCGTCGCCATAGCTGTTGAGAGCCTCGGAATAGCGTCCGAGAGCAAAGGCTCCCGCGTCATCTCCGCCGACATCAAGGATAAGGTGATCCTCAGTCGCGGCAAGCTCCTCTACATCAAACTGAACAGAGGGCATATCGAGGTTTGTATTTGCAAAGTCGGGAGCGATCATCTTGATGTTCTTCTCCTTGAAGAGCTCGCAGAAGTCAGCCGTTCGGAAATAAGGATTGACCAGATCGAGATCGACTATCGCAACAGAGTCATGCTCCTGTGCCGCCTTGACCGCAAGATTTACGGAGAGGTTGGTCTTACCGCTTCCATAGTGACCTGTGATTACTGTTATCCTTTTCATTTAACATATCTCCCTGAAATTTGCTGATTTAATTATACCACTTGCCCGCCAAAATTGCAAGCGGATATTATAGGCATACCGCAAAAGCGTTCAGCGGCACACATATATATTTATTATACCACTTTCTCCTCTGAATTGCAAGTGTTTTTTCAGAGAATGAACGGCGCGTAAAATGTGTTGCATTTTCACTTTCATTCACAGCTTGAGGCAGCGATATATGTGCACATTGACGAAATTAGCAGCATATCAGAAATTCTTCTTGACTTTCTCACGATTTTGATATATAATAATTAAGTCGTCAGCGATAGACGACATAAATGTGGCGGCATAGCTCAGTTGGCTAGAGTACTCGGTTCATACCCGATTGGTCGTTGGTTCAAATCCTACTGCCGCTACCATATGGCCCGTTGGTCAAGAGGTTAAGACA
>ONNL01000191.1 GCA_900319195.1 uncultured Ruminococcus sp.
ACAGCGATGCCTGCTGAATCATATCCCCTGTATTCAAGCTTTGAAAGACCGCTCAAAAGCACGGGAGCTGCCTGAGCTACGCCTGTAAAGCCGACTATTCCACACATAGCTTTTCCTCCATAAAATAATATACCCTAATATTATACATCATCACTCTCAAAATGTCAATAGATTTTCACCGTATTCAGACGATCCAAAACCGTCAGTTCTTAGGAATAGCCTGTTTTTCGACCTTTTCATAGAGATAGATGTCCTTGCTCTCCTCAAGCTTGAAGCTCCCCTGCTTCTCATAGTCAGCAGCGCCCTGCTTGCTGTGTACGTTTTTGAGCTGCGATACCATAGAGCCGACAACTATCAGCGCTGTAATTATGCCTACAATAAGTGCAATGACCAAATTCATATCAGCACCTCCGTTTTACTTCATAAGGAATCCGAGCAGGAAATAGACCACTGCCGTAACCGCTGCGGCAACTCCTACGAACCATCTCGCCGCAGCAGCCTTGTCCACGGGGAGATTTCCCACGAATTTTCCTGTCTGACCGTTCATTGCAAATGTGAACTTTTCACCGTTCCATGATGTATTCAGGAGCCATACGGGATAGAGCGCATACTTCGCCTTTCCGTTTTCAAGGTTGAGGCTCGTGCTCTCGGGAGATACCGAATCATAGCCTCTTACAGTCTCCATGAACTTCTTTTCGGTGCTGTTCTTGATACGTGTATTCGCACGGGCAATGCTGTCCTCCGCGCTCACGTCATAGCGGTCTGCAAGGTAACCCGAGAGATATGCCGTCTTGAAGTCCACGACCTCGTCATACTTGAACGGCTCTATCGACTCCATGAGTGCGTCGTCCATTTTCTCGGAGCCGTCAACAGGGACGTGCTCGTATGCTATCTTACCCGCTCTTATCGCGGAATAATACTTTATTTCGGTATACTTGAACTTGCTGTCGCTCCATGTGCGTCTTTTCTGAGCCTTATAGCTGATACGCGCATCAACTCCTGCGTCAAACAGCCATACCGGGACATACACTCCCTTTATCTCGTCGATATGGTTCTGCTCGCGGAAAACCTTCGGCAGAAGCCGCTTTCCCTCAAGGTGCTTTGCAAGTGAAGCCTTCGCAGCCTTCTTATCGACCTTGAACGGAATTATGCAGTCAGGCTTGAGGTCGCCCGAAAATCCGCCTGTCATAGTAACGGGACTGTCGCAGTACGGGCATTTTGAAGCGGTTGTCGTCTCGTCAACGATTATCTCGCCGCCGCAGCTCTGACAGGTATAGACGTTCATTCCCTTGGTCTCGTCCGCTGCCCACTCATCTCCCGGGGAGCTCTCCCACTTCATTTCGCCGTCGGAGCTGTTCTTCTGAAGCTCCCTGTTATACTCCTCGACTGCCTCAACTTCAAATTCGGAATCGCAGTACGGGCACTTCATCTTCTGCACGGAGCTGTTGAATTCGAGCTTTCCCGAACAGCACGGGCATTTATACTCCTGTAATTCAGCCATTTATATCACCTCTGATTGATAAAATTTCTACATACAAATACGACGCAGCTCACAAAACGAACCGCGCCGTATATTACGATAACAATTATTTCACTATATCGTTCTCGTCAAAAGGATCGCCGCAGTTAGCGCAGAACTTAGGCGGATTATGCGGATCAGCAGGCTCCCAGCCGCACTTGTCGCACTTATAGAGAGGTGCTCCCGCAGGCTTGCGTTTGCCGCAGTTCTGGCAGAACTGTCCCTGGTTTACAGCACCGCACTCGCAGGTCCAGCCATTTACAGCGTCATCTGACGTCTTCGGCTTTCCGCATGAAGCACAGAACTTGCCTGTGTTCTCAGCACCGCAGGCACACTTCCATGAGCCGGCAGGTGCAGGCTTCGGCTTGCCGCATGATGCGCAGAACTTGCCTGTATTTGTTGCACCGCACTCGCACTTCCATGAATCAGCCGAGGGAGCAGCATTCTGCTGTGCTGCCTGCTGCTGAGCGCCCATTGCAAAGAGGTTCTGAGCGTTCATGCCGCCTGCCTGCTGAGCCATGCCCATGCCGAAAAGACCCATAGCAGCGCCGTTCGGATTCTTTGCAGCGTCCTGCATAGCCTTTGCCTGTGCCTCAACGAGTGAAGCAGCAGCGTTTGTAGCGTCGCGGTTCCAAGCTCTGTCCTCGAATTCCTGGATACGCTTTGTATCAGCTTCGGAAATAGTAGCGGAATTGATAGCGACCTTGACTATCTCGAGACCTCTCTTTTCCTTCCACTCGGAAACGAGCTCGTTCTGGATAGCGTCCTTGACCTCTCTCTGTCTGCCCGGCAGCTCATCATATCTGATGCCCGAACCTGCTATTGTCGAGAATGCGGGCTGGAGTGAATCAAGGAACTCGCTCTTGAGCTGACCGTCGATAGCCTCTCTGTTGTATGAATCAGCAACATTGCCGACTACATTTGAATAGAAGAGTACGGGGTCTGAAATTTTGTATGAGTAGATACCGTTGCAGCGAACTCCTACTGTGAAGCTTCTGCCGAGGTCTGCATACGAAACTCTGAACGGAACAGGATTCTGAGTACCGAATTTATTGTCCATGATCTCCTTCAGATTGAAGAAGTATATTCTCTGGTCCTTTGCAGCGTCACCGCCGTGCTTGATACGGTCGCCCATTTCCTTGAATGTAGCCTTTATACCGCCGCTGCAGAAAAGTCCGGGCGATGTTCCCGTGTTGTACTCATAGAGACCCGGCTCGGTAGCAACATCAAGGATACGTCCCTGATCGACGATTATCATTGCCTGTCCGTCAGCAACAACGATACCGCTGCCGTCGGTTATAACATTTTCATTTCCCTTTGTGTTGGAGGAATGCTTTCCAAGCTGTTTTCTTCCTCTGACAACCAGCGTATCAGCGGGCATAGAATCACAGGTATAGAACTCCTGCCATGTATCTGCAAGTGTAGATCCTGCGCCGGCTAATGCAGCTTTAATTATTCCCATAATAATCTCCTTTCGAGGCGAAAATTCAGCAGCCCCGTATAATATTAAGTCGATTTATGTATCATATGATACACTCGCTTTTATAATTATACCATATTAAAAAATAAATTGCACTACTTTTTCGGATATTTTTTCCAAAAAACTACATATTTTTTTATTTTAACAAATAAAAGCTGTCAGACGCAGGTTTTTAAGCTGCAAAAACGAGCGGTGCTCGCATATACCATAATACTGCGAACACCGCCCGTAATGACCGGCAATTATTCAGTTATCTTTGAGTATTCAAAGCATTTGGTGAATTTTGAATAAGTGGCGTTCGCATTTACCAATGATGACACAAACCCGAAACGACCACCTAAATAATCATCTACCCTTTTATTTTATATTGAGCACATCATGCCATGCCGCCGCGGCGGCGACCGCCGAAGTCGCTCATGCCGCCTCCCATTCCGCCGTTCATGGCACCGCCCATGCCGCCGCCCATCATAGACTGCGGTATATCTGTCACCTGCTCACCGTTGATGATAACTGTGCCGCCGTTGAGCTGTGCTTCATTGTCGTAGTCGAACGAGGACATCTGCGCCGTAATATTGATCGTGCCGCCGTTTACATAGATACTGCCGTTTGAGTCAACTCCGTCGGTGTCGCCCTGACCCATTACTATCGTTATATCGCCGCCGTTGAATTCAGCAACCACGCTGTATGCAGTGCTCTTGGAGGTAGCATTTATGCCGTCATCGGACGCTGTGATATTGATAGTACCGCCGTTTATCTGCACATATGTGCCCTCTATGCCCTCTGCTGAGGTGATGTCGAATGTACCGCCGTCTATCTGCACAACGGTGGTTCCCTGAATACCGTCGCTGGTCGCAGAGATATTGAATGTACCGTCAGCAATGTAGATATTTCCGAGGGTGTTGTCGTCGGAGTTTTCGCAGTTGAATGCATCCTTGCCGCTTGTAATATTGAACTCGCCGCCTGCTATGCAGATAGAGTCGTTTGCTTCAAACGAGTCGAGCGTTGTGGTGACATTATATGTGCCGCCGGTCATCTTCATGTCGTCCTTTGAGGTGACTCCGTTTGCTGTCGAGTCTATCGAAAGTGTACCCGTGCCATTGAGGACAAGGTCAGACTTTGAATATATTACCGCATCAACATTCATGTCGTCAACAGCTTCAAACTCGCCTGTTACTGAGAGTGAGCTGTCGCCCGAAGCTGTCACGAACACCTTGTCGCATGATGTCACAAGTATTGCAGCGTCAGAGGTGTTGGTAATGCTCAGATCGTCGAGAACGAGCTGGACCTTTGCGTCATCCGGAGCATTTACGCTTATTGTGCAGTCGGAGGCTGTGCCGCTTATCACGTACACTCCCTCGGAGGTTATTTCGATGTCCTCACTGCTCATAGCTTCAAGATACTGAGCTTCTGTGAGGTCGGGAGTCTGTGTGAGGTCACGCTCGGTGAACATATCTGTTGTATCGGTAGCGCCGTTTGACGAAGTGCTGAGCTCTGCAACTTCAACAGTGTCCGATGATACGCTTGACTCTGATGTCTCTGCACTTGCTTCTGTCTCAGATGTCTCATCTGCGGCTGTAGCTGTCGTCTCGTCGGTATCAATGCTCTCCGTCCGGACTGTGCTCGTGGAAACAGTCTCATTTACTGATATATTAGCTGCTTCTGAACAGCCGACTGTTGCTGCTGCGAATAATAAGCTTGCCATAATTGCCATACTCTTTTTCAACATAAGATCAATTCCTTTCATTGTGAACATATTCGCTATGTCCTTTACTGTCTATTATTTTACAGCCCATTGCTTAATCGAATCTTAAAGCTCTGCTGAAAGGACAGTGAATTATGAGTGCATTTTCTGATATTATGTGTACATTTTGTGATACCGTGTGTATAAAATATTACGCACAGTAATATTGTGCACATTTTATACAATTTTTGACCTATCAACGTTATATTTAGCAAAGGTATTGACAAAATTTTTGAATCGAGGTATAATATAAATGATAGATCATACGCTAAGAAACTTTATATCTACTTAACGAAATGAGTGAAATGTATGTCCCCAAAGAAAATCCTGGATAGATTTATCTCACATATCAATAAACTGGATTCTCTCGAAAAACAAATTTTCTGGCTGACGCTTATCATTGCGGATATAGCCTGTCTTGCATCGGCATTCATTACCTTCGGTGAACATCTCGGAATTCTTGCGACGATATTTTCCTTTGTATGCTTCGGATTCCTTGCAATGCTGACAGTTTATGCCGTCCTGATGAAAAGCGACAGTGTTACGCTCCCCCATTTCATACTCTGCGCGTCACTTAACTTTCTGCTGCTACCGATACTCTACTTCACCTGCGGCGGGATCCACTGCGGAATGATGATGTACTTCCTCACCGCTATCTTCCTCACAAGCCTCTGCAAAAAGGGGAAGCCGAGAAACACGCTCTTTATCCTCTCGACCATCATACTCGGCGGCTGTATAGCTGTTGACTTCGCATTCCCCGATATAAAGGTGGATATAACCAAGAACGGTACAGATTTCGCGGCTACATACACCGACGACCTCATCACCTTCATCATAAACGCAATCGTTATATTCATTCTCTCATGCAGGGCGATAAATGCCTATGATTCGGAGCGTACCAAGAGCGAGAAGCTCCTTGAGAAAGTAAAGTATTTCTCAAACCACGACGACCTCACAGGTCTTTACAACAGAATGGTGTTCTTCACTTACCTTGAGGACACCATACTCAACGACACAAGCGAATACTATATAGCAATGTATGATATTGATAACTTCAAATCCGTCAACGACAACTACGGACATCAATTCGGTGACACAGTCCTTTCTGATGTCTCGGGCGCTATCTCGGACTCCGTAAGGAAAAACGAGGGCGAAATAGCGGCGAGATACGGAGGAGAGGAATCTATATACATTATCCATGCTTCAAAGAAAAATGAAGCATTTGAACGCGCTGATAATATCAGAAAGGCAGTAGAAGCTCTGAGCTTCTCAGAAAATGAGGGATTCCGAGTGACTATAAGCGGAGGAATAACTAAATGTGAAAAGAACAGCAAATCAGCAGTGATCGTAAAAAAAGCAGATGATATGCTCTACTACTCAAAGCATCACGGCAAAAACAGAGTAACTGCTTCGTGGAATACTAACAGCTGATCATGAGGTGGGTTTATGGATAAATATATAGAACTCAGCAAATATGCTGAACAGCGGCTTTCGCCTGCTGTTGATATAGTTATTATGGCTCTTTGTCTTGTATTGTACATTCTGCTGTTTCAGAGCTACATTACAAGGAACTATATGCTGAAACGTATTCAGCGTGCAGTCGTTTACTCATATTGCTCAATGGGAGCAAGTCTTATCGGAAATGTGCTCATGACAAGGCATCCCGAACAGCATATGCTGATATACGCTGTCAGGATAATATACTATGTCCTTATTGAAGCAAATGTTATCTTTTATGCTACATACGTCCAAGAACCGCTGAAAATGTACAACGGCGGCAAGCAGAAGAATATTTTCGCTTCTCTGACAGGATCATTCGGATTGCTCGCAATAATCACGGATATAGCACTTACACACGCAAAGGTCGGCTTTTACATCAGACCTGATGATACAGTGCACAACATACACGGAAATGTGTACATGGTGTCTATCATTTTACTGTATTCCGTGATAATCTTCAGTGTTATCAGGGCACGCAAGGGCATAACCTCACGTATCCTCGTGGGACTGCTCGGCACAACAGGGATCTCCATTCTAATGGTGATTGTTCAGAACTTCTTCGGACATACCTACTTCACATCTGTTGCCGTATTTATACCGATAATTTCAGTCACCATGCTCTTCCATACGGGCACCTATAATATCGTGACAGGTATGGCAGGCGGCGACGTATTTTACAGTGAACTCCAGAACGTAATCAGAAACAAAAACACCTGCTTCGTATTCGCTTGCTACAGCAATAATTTCTATCAGCTCATGAAGCTCTCAGATGATTTCAAGAATTCCTACAAGAATTTCTACATTAACGTCATCAGAAACGGTCTTATTTGTCAGATAGACCCCAAACGCATCGTTATGCTCTACAGAAAGCAGAAAAAAGAGGACTTCGATTCAATAACCGAACATATCCTCTCTGCATTCCACGAGAGTTTCGACCATACACAGCTTGATTACAGACTCTTTGCATTTGAGGTGAGTCCAAAGATAACACTTGCAAGCGATTACAGAGAGCTCCTGAGATTTATCGAAAACAGAGTCCCCGATAATTCGGCTCATAAGATAACCGATGTCGAGATAGACGAGTTTATCCGCAGACAGTATATCCAGAGTCAGCTCTCGGATATGAGCATGAAAAAAGACCTCAATGACCCGCGAGTTATCGTGTACTGCCAGCCCGTCCTCAATATCTCCACCCAGAAATATGATACGGCTGAGATACTCATGCGACTGAGACTCGAAAAATACGGGCTCATCTACCCCGACCAGTTCATTCCTGTGGCTGAGGATAACGGTCTTATCCACGAGCTTACAATGACTATCCTCAACAAAGCCTGCAAACAGATAAGGACATTCCTCGACAAAGGCATTGAAATTAAACGTATATCCGTCAACTTCTCGATATACGATTTCAATAAGGAAAACCTCTGCGACGAGGTCATGCAGATAATTGAGAACAACAATATCCCGTTCAACAAGATAGCGATAGAAATTACCGAATCCAACATCACGCGTAATTTCGACAAGCTCAAGCCGAGACTTATGTTCCTGCACGAGCAGGGCATGAAGTTCTATCTCGACGACTTCGGAACAGGCTACTCCAACTTCGAGCGCATAATGGAGCTTCCGTTCAATATTATCAAATTTGACCGCTCACTGACGATTGAGTCGAAGAAGAACGACAACAACTACTACATGATAAAGACCTTCTCCACTATGTTCAGAACGCTGGAATATGATGTTCTGTTCGAGGGCGTTGAGGACGAATCCGACGAGCTCAGCTGCATCGACATGAAGGCGACATACCTTCAGGGCTATAAGTATTCAAAGCCTATCCCCTTCGACGAATACGACAACTTCCTTAAACGCAAGGTATCAAACGGATAAATGCTCACAACTGTGAGCATTTATTTTTGAGCAAAAAAAGACCGTCTCTGAGAAGAGACGGCCTTATCATCTTAAATAATAAATCAAGCCTTGTTTGCGCTTCCGAAGAGGTTGATCTTCTCAGCAACCTTTGCCTTGATAGCCTCTGCACCGGGTGCGAGAAGCTTTCTGGGGTCAAAGCCCTTGCCCTGCTGATCCTTGCCTGCTTCGATGTATGCTCTTGTTGCTTCCTGGAATACGAGCTGGCACTCTGTATTAACATTGATCTTTGCAACACCGAGTGAGATAGCCTTTGTGATCTGATCGTCAGGAATACCTGTGCCGCCGTGAAGTACGAGAGGCATATTGCCAACCTTTGCATTTACTGCTGCGAGAGTCTCAAAGCTGAGTCCCTCCCAGTTGTCAGGATACTTACCGTGGATATTACCGATACCTGCAGCAAGGAAGTCTACGCCGAGATCAGCGATC
>ONNL01000129.1 GCA_900319195.1 uncultured Ruminococcus sp.
CTCATCGAGCCTAAGACAGCAGATGTTCCCGAAAAGGGCGATAACTTCACCATTACAGACGATTCTCTCGGTGAGGGCGGTGCAAAGGCGTAATTTCGTGCGAATGTCGATGCGATAAAAACGCTGAAAACACTTGAAAGCGAAAAACGTCCTGCGACTGCCGAAGAAAAGGAAACGCTGTCGAAATATGTCGGCTGGGGTGGAGTTGCTCAGGCGTTACGCTAATGTCTACAAACACGCCCCAATATTTCATTCCTCATTATCGGAATAACCCTTGTCGATAAACTTGTAAAAAATGCGGATATTACGGTCTTTTCCTTTTTCAAACGCATCAACTGTGATGTGGTCAATAAGGTCAAGCACCATTTCACGGGTAAGCTGTTCAGCATTCTCATATAAACTATGACGTAAGGTAAGAGTCAAGTGTATCATGTAAATTTGCAGCATTACAGAATATTAGAGTTAAACTTTTGTCTCTTTGAACAAATTCCACTCATCTGCTTTGCTAAAAAAGGAGCATAAGCTAATAAAGCTATGCTCCTTTTATTATGTATATAATAATAAATGTCAGTTTTTTATCTGTGCAGCTACAAGGCTCTCGCCGCAATAGATCTTACGGAGCTTCGGCTTCTCGATCTTTCCGGTGGGATTCCTCGGGACATCGGCAAATATTATCTTATGCGGTCTCTTATAGCGCGGAAGCTTCTGGCAGAAATTGTTTATTTCCTCTTCTGTACAGCTTACGCCGTCCTTGATAGAAATTATAGCAGCAGCTATCTCACCCAGTCGCTTATCAGGAAGTCCGATAACAGCAACATCCTTAACGGAAGGGTGACTTCTGAGGAAATCCTCTATCTGTACAGGGTACAGATTCTCACCGCCGCTGATGATAACGTCTTTCTTACGGTCAACAAGGAAGATAAAGCCGTCCTCGTCCTCCTGAGCCATATCACCTGTGAAGAGCCAATCGCCCTTGAGTATCTCGTCAGTAGCCTCAGGATTGCGGTAGTAGCACTTCATGACACCGGGTCCCTTTACACAGAGTTCGCCAACTTCTCCGCGCTCAACGGTATTGCCGTTCTCATCCACTATCTTTACTTCCCAGCCAAAGCCTGCCTTACCGATAGCACCGACCTTATTGATATTCTCAACGCCAAGATGTACACAGCCTGGTCCGATAGACTCGCTAAGTCCGTAGTTCGTATCATACTGGTGGTGCGGGAACACCTTTTTCCAGCGAGCGATAAGTGACGGAGGAACAGGCTGAGCGCCTATATGCATGAGTCTCCACTGAGAAAGCTCATACTGACTGAGGTCAATGTCTCCCCTATCTATTGCGTCAAGAATGTCCTGCGCCCACGGAACAAGCAGCCAAACTATCGTGCAGTGCTCGTTTGAAACAGTATCGAGGATAAGCTCAGGCTTAACGCCCTTGAGCAGTACAGCCTTGCTTCCCGAGTAAAGACTGCCGAACCAGTGCATTTTTGCTCCCGTATGATAGAGCGGAGGAATGCAGAGGAATACGTCGTCCTTTGTCTGTCCGTGATGATTCTGCTCGACCTTTGCTGAATGTACAAGAGCGCGGTGAGCGTGGAGTATTGCCTTCGGGAAGCCTGTTGTACCCGATGAGAAGTATATTGCCGCGTCGTCATCGTCTGTGAGTTTTATATCAGGAGCGGCACTTGCACAGTTTGCAACAAGTCTGTCATAGTGCTCAGCAAACGACGGACATCCCTCTCCGACATAGAAAAGGAGTCTGTTTTTGCTGATTTCGTCAGCAATTTCCTCGATACGTCCGATAAACTCGGGACCAAACATCAGAACATCAACTTCTGCAAGGTCAAGACAATACTTTATCTCGTCGGGAGTATATCTGAAATTGAGCGGCACAGCAAGTGCACCTGTTTTGAGTACACCAAAATATATAGGGAGCCATTCAAGGCAGTTCATCATCAGTATGCCGACCTTATCCCCCTTCTTTACGCCCCTTTCAAGAAGAAGATTCGCAAAACGGTTTGCCTTTTCATCAAAGACCTTCCAAGTAATCTCACGTCTGTATTTGCAGAGCGGATTCGGCTCGATGAGGTCATAGTCCTTCCATGTTATACGTCTGACCTCTGTTATCTCGGGGTTTACCTCGACCAGAGCAACGTCATTGCCGTAGAGCTCGGCATTTTTTTCAAGCAATTCTGTAATTGGCATTTTTATTCCCTTTCAAATTCGTTATTTTGTCGTTAAAGCATAAAAGCTTAAAAGCATCAAACTATTTTTATTTTACCACAAATAAGCAAAAAAGTAAAGGAAATCGCCGCAACATCATTGACAAAAATCGTACCGGAATTTCTACACAATGCACAAAAGGCACTGCCGATATCACCAGCAGTGCCTTGTACACATAAAGTTTAGAATTATTCGTTGCTTTCTGACTTTTCCTCAGATTCCTCAACGACCTCAGCTTCAACCTCGGGAACGGGTGCAGCCTCGATTTTTGCTCCGCATTTTGCACAGAACTTGGCATTCTTTTCAAGCTCAGCATTGCATTTGGGGCAGAAAGTCTTATCTTCAAGAACAGAAAGCTTCTCCTTGAGTGCTTCGACCTTTGTCTTTTTTTCGGTAACAGCATTTATGAGTTCAACATAATCTCCAGAAGGATTAGCGGAATTTGCTTCATAGAACTTCTTACCGATCTCTGCAAAAGCCTTGAGCATTTCGTTTTCTTCAGCCTTTAACTCGTTCTTGAGCTTGAACTTTTCATTAAGCTTCTTTGAACCGTCAACAGCAGAAGATACTCCGCTTCCCACCTTGTCAGTCACCTTATCGGCGATCCCCTTTACTGAATCTAAAAATCCCATTGTAATTACCTCCAGATAATTTTTATTAACTATATTGTATCACATTTTTTTCATCAAGTCAAGAGCTTACACATCAATTTTCAGATGCGTCTGAATCTTATTGCTCCGAGAGCTCGCACAGCCGCATCAGAGAAGTCGCTGAGCGTCGAAGAATAGAGAGTCATGATAGTACCGTCCATTGAAATCTTGTCTCCGACATCGCAGTTCATCACTATTCCTGCCGACATATCTATCTTATCTGTCTTTGAGACACGTCCCGCGCCGAGAAGAAGCGATGTCATGCCGATCTCCTCGCTGTCTATCGAGAGAATCTCAATGTCCTCCATTGCTCTGATCACAAATTTGTGCTCAGCCTGCGGCAGAAGCGAGGTGTCATCACACACGCGAGGGTCTCCGCCCTGAAGTCTGATAGTCTCCCTGAATACGTCAAGTGCTCTTCCCGAGGAGACAGCGTCCTTTGCAAGCGCGGTGCATTCGTCAACTGTTCCCTTTCCAGCAAGCTCAAGCATATCAGCCGCAAGCTCGATACAGATGTCATACAGCCGTCCCTTTGACCTGCCGCTGAGTACATCAACAGCCTCCCTTACCTCGAGCGCATTGCCTATACATCTGCCGAGCGGACTGTTCATATCAGTAACATCGGCACGGCACTTCTTCCCTGCAGCCCTACCTATCCTCTCCATTAGGTCAGCAAGCTTCTGAGCGTCCTCACGTGTTTTCATAAAGGCTCCCGAGCCGTATTTCACGTCAAGCAGAAGGCAGTCAGCGTTCATCGCAAGCTTTTTGCTCATGATACTTGAGCAGATAAGCGGAATGCTGTCAACAGTCCCCGTAGAATTTCTCAGAGCATACATCTTCCTATCAGCAGGACAAAGTTCATCAGTCTGCGAGATTATTGAAAACCCTGTCTTTTTCAGTATTTCCTCAAACTCTTCGTGGGTTATATCAGTACGAAAGCCGCTGATACTTTCAAGCTTATCTATCGTACCGCCTGTGTGACCGAGTCCCCTGCCCGACATCTTTGCAACACACACTCCGCATGAAGCGACGATAGGTCCGATAATAAAGCTTGTTTTATCGCCTACTCCGCCTGTACTGTGCTTGTCCACAGTTAGCGGAATATCAAGCTTTTCTATCTTTCCGCTGTCACGCATTGCATAGGTGAGAGAAAGAGTCTCCGTCTCGGTAAGTCCGTTCAGACACACTGCCATGAGCCATGCGGACATCTGATAATCGGGGATATCGCCGTCCGTATAGGAGCTTACGAGCCATTTTATCTCACTCTCACTAAGCTCGTTTTTTTTCTTCGTCTTGTTGATGATATCAATTGCGTTCATACTGCACCTCCTGATTTTTAGTATATAATTATAATAACATATTGCACAGTTTTTTTCAAGTGCTTTTCGCAAATTTATAAAAATCTTAATATAACCATGCCTATTACAAACGGTACACCGAGGAGGGCGCTGCCGCAGAGATTGAACATATTCAGCGGAAGTCCTGCGTCAAAACAGGGACCGTACTTGTTCACGAGTATAAGTGCTGCAAGTCCCGAAAGTGCTCCAAACAGAACCGAGCTTATCTTTTTTCGGCGACGTGAGTAGTATATCACCATTATCAGCACTGCCGCGGCAATGCAGGAATAATACAAAGCTTCTGTTGTCATTTTTTACATCAATATGTAGCCGAGTGCGAGTATCAGCTTCATATCGGCTCCTTCCTTTACAAGTATGAGCAGAAGAGCGGCAATGAGCAGTTGGTCGGCATCAAATTTTTTCCCGAGTATATCACTGAACGGACTGATTTTTATTCCGCTGCCCTGTGCTGACGCTTTTACAGTAGGCGGCATATCAGAACGACTCTCCCCCTGAGAATAGTGTGAGGTGACAGCACGGTTACCCGAAAGTCCGCGAACACTGTCACCTTCAGCTTTCGCATTATGCATTGTGCTGTTCATTGCTGTCACCTCGTTCTATAATATGTCATTCAGCAGACCGTTTTCCTTTGCCGTTTCCCACAGTGCAATGAGCTTCAGAAGCTTGACCGCCTTATCTATCTTTTTCTGCTTATCCTCTCTGAGATGAGGCTTCAATGCAAGGAGCAGCTCGGTATTCTTGTCACTGCGGTTCATTGAGCTTACCATGCCTGCTATTTTCAGAAATCCGCTCATATCAGTCGGCTCATCGGATTTATCTTCGTCAGAGCTTTCAGCAGCTTCTCCGCCGCTGTCCTCATTCATCTCCGTCTTGAACATCTCAGCAAGCTCGGAAAGCTGTCTGACGCTTTCCTCATCAGACAGCAGATCACCGATTTTACCCATTACGTCGTCCACTGCTCAGTCCTCACATCTTCATTTTCCCGAAAGCTTCTTATACAATGCCTTTGCCTGCGGTGTGCTCATCATACGCTCAACAAGTGCAGGATTATTTACAGCCTGTTTCAGCTTTGCCGCGTCATTGCCGTTCATAGCGGAAAGTGCACTGTCAAACTTACCTGCCTCAAGCTCGCTCCTGAGCTGTTCGGGCGGAACTCCTATTTTTTTGCTTACTGCTCTGAGAAGTCCGTCCGCTTTTTTCAGGTCAATATTATTGTTATTCATTTTTGCCTCCAAATATTCATAAATGGTTGATTTTCCCTGTCAGTTGTGTTATAATACTTTTATATTGATATTATGGAGGGGTATTTATGCGTATTATTGTTATGTCTGATTCCCACGGGAGCTACCGTGCTGTAGAAAGCATTATCATGCGTAATACCGACGCCGAATGGTTCATTCACCTCGGTGACGGTGAACGTGAGCTTGACAGATTTGTCATCAATTACCCGGAGCTTGCAATGAAGCTTATACACGTGGCAGGCAACTGTGACAGCAACAGTCTCAGTCCCTCAACATTTGTACTCCCTCTCCTTGACCATAAAATATTTGCCGCTCACGGTCATATGTTCAATGTCGGCTGGTCGCTCGACGGCATTAAGAAAGCAGCAGTCGAAAACGGCTGTGACATCATTCTCTTCGGACATACACACGTTCGCTTTCAGCACTATGAGGACGGCATATACTTCATGAATCCAGGGAGCGCCGCACTGCCGCGTGACAGTCAGAAGGCTTCATTCGGATGTATCGACGTATCCGAAGCAGGAATTATTATGAACATTGCTGATGTATGATACCCCTGACATTATTATATTCAGCGTAATCATTTTTAGTGAACTTTTTTTCAAAACATCGTGATATAAGACTATACATAAAAAAGCAAGCATGAAAATATCATGCTTGCTTTTTCGTTTTTATACCAAAATATACTTACTGGTAATTATGACTCTGCTTCAGCACCATATCCTTGACCTTCAACAGTGAGGTCGTGGTGCTTCTCTCATTCTCAGAGAGCTTCATGGTGATATACTTTATCGTGTCCTCATAATCGGGTATCATTATATGCTCGAGCGCATTAACTCGGCGGCGAGTCCTCTCAATTTCGTCCGACATGAGCTGGCAGGATTTCTCTATCTCTGCGAGCTTTATCATCTTCGGAAAAATCTCACTCAGTGCGCTGACAGCTCCGTCGAGGTCAATGGACGTAAATACCATGCCGTATGAATAGATGTCATTGGTATCGCTAGTCTTGAATTTTGAGGTGAACTGCGGAACATTGACACTCATCGTGTTCTTCTCTCCGACAGCTATCTCCACCTCCTGCTTTGGCATGAGCAAAGCCGTGTCAAGCACTTCCCTCTGCATAACCGAGCCTGCAACGGACATATATCGGTTTGCCTCGGTTATGCCTCTCTCCACCTCAGCTCTGAGGCTACGGTTTTCCTTTATGAGTATCATGAACTGACGCATGAGCTCGTCACGCTTATCCTTGAGCAGTCTGTGACCGCGTCTTGCCGAGGCAAGCTTCTTTTTAAGGTTACTGAGCTCCATTCGCGTGGGATTCACATTAAGTCTTGCCATTCAGCACACCTCATTTCTGAGTATCATAATACTTGACAAGATACTCTTCTTTGATTCGGCGCAGCTCACTCCTCGGGAGAAGCTTGAGAAGCTCCCAGCCAATGTCAAGAGTTTCCTCGATGCTTCGGTCATTATCAAAGCCCTGCGAGATATATCTCTTCTCAAATTCATCTGAGAACTTCGCATAGAGAAGGTCAGTAGGTGTAAGTGCAGCCTCACCAAGTACGACCATAAGCTCCTTAGCGTCCTTTCCTCGAGCATATGCCGAGAAGAGCTGGTTCATTGTGTTGGAGTGGTCTGCTCTCGTCTTGCCCTCACCGATACCCTTATCCTTGAGTCGTGAAAGCGACGGAAGAACGTCGATAGGCGGATTTATGCCCTTTCTGTAAAGCTCACGCGAAAGGATAATCTGTCCCTCTGTGATATAGCCTGTGAGGTCGGGGATAGGATGAGTTTTATCGTCCTCGGGCATTGTGAGTATCGGTATCATTGTAATACTTCCGTCTCTGCCCTCCTGACGACCTGCACGCTCATAGAGTGAAGCAAGGTCAGTGTACATATATCCGGGATAACCGCGTCGTCCGGGGACTTCCTTACGTGCTGCCGAAACCTCACGGAGAGCGTCCGCGTAGTTTGTGATGTCGGTAAGGATAACAAGTACGTGCATATTCTTCTCGAATGCAAGATACTCAGCGGCGGTAAGTGCCATTTTAGGCGTTGCAAGACGCTCGATAGCAGAGTCGTTCGCAAGGTTTATAAAGAGGACGGTTCTGTCAAGTGCTCCTGTACTGCGGAAGCTGTTGATGAAGAACTCCGATTCCTCGAAGGTTATACCCATTGCAGCAAATACAACGGCGAACTGCTCGTCATTTCCGAGTACCTTTGCCTGACGTGCTATCTGAGCGGCAAGCTGTGCATGAGGAAGTCCCGAAGCTGAGAAAATAGGAAGCTTCTGACCTCTTACAAGTGTGTTGAGTCCGTCAATAGCGGATATACCTGTCTGAATGAACTCCTGCGGGTACTTTCTCGCAACAGGGTTCATAGGAAGTCCGTTTACATCCATTCGCATATCGGGGATTATCTCAGGACCGTCATCAATAGGACGTCCGAGACCGTCAAAAACTCGGCCGAGCATATCCTCCGAAACACCGAGCTCCATCTGGTGTCCTGAGAAAACAACGCTGGAGTTGTCGAGGTTTATACCTGCGGCATTTTCAAAGAGCTGAACAAGCGCATTTGTTCCGTTTATCTCAAGTATACGGCAGCGTCTTTTTTCTCCGTTGGCAAGCTTTATTTCACCAAGCTCGCCGTATGTTACATTTTCTACGTCCTTTACAAGCAGCAGAGGTCCTGCTGCTTCTTCAATAGTTCTGTACTCTCTTGGCATCAGTTCTGCTCCTTTCTAAGCAATTCTTTGAGTTCTGAGGATATTTCGACCGATACCTTTGAGAATTGTTCGTCGATGTCCTTTTCTTCAACGTACTTGAAACGTCCTATCTGCTCTCTTACGGGTAGCTCTGCGACCTTTTCGATGTCAGCACCATTCTGTAGCGCCTCCTCTGCCTCGTCATTGAAATTGAGGATAAGCTTCATCATGTAGAGCTGCTTTTTAAGGCTCGTGTAGGTGTCTACCTCGTGGAATGCGAGCTGGTGCAGGAAGTCCTCACGGATAGAACGTGCTGTTTCCATTTTAAGTCTGTCCTTTGCGGAGAGAGCATCCATTCCGACGAGCTTTACTATCTCCTTCAGCTCGGATTCGTCGTGAAGTATACTCATGAAGCGTGACCTGTCGCTCATCCAGTCCTTCGATACGTTGTTATCGAACCAGTTGGCAAGTGAGTCTGTATACAGTGAATAGCTCGTCAGCCAGTTTATTGCAGGGAAATGACGCTGATATGCAAGGTTGGAGTCAAGTCCCCAAAATACCTTTACGATACGGAGCGTTGCCTGCGAAACAGGCTCTGAAATATCACCACCGGGAGGTGATACAGCTCCGATAACCGAGAGTGCTCCTTCGCGCTCATCAGAGCCCGTAGAGATGACTCTGCCTGCACGCTCATAGAACTGTGCAAGACGGCTTCCGAGGTAAGCAGGATAGCCTTCATCGCCCGGCATTTCCTCAAGACGACCCGACATCTCACGGAGAGCCTCTGCCCAACGTGAAGTCGAATCTGCCATAAGAGCTACAGAGTAGCCCATGTCTCTGTAATACTCAGCTATGGTGATACCCGTGTAAACAGAAGCCTCACGCGCTGCAACGGGCATATCTGAGGTGTTTGCGATAAGCACGGTGCGCTCCATGAGCGACTTGCCCGTGTGTGGATCAATAAGCTCGGGGAACTCGTTAAGAACATCGGTCATTTCGTTTCCGCGCTCTCCGCAGCCGATGTATACGATTATGTCGGCATCTGCCCACTTTGCAAGCTGATGCTGTGTAACAGTCTTACCGCTGCCGAATGGTCCAGGGATAGCTGCAACTCCGCCCTTAGCTATCGGGAAGAGACAATCGACAACACGCTGTCCCGTAACGAGCGGCATATCGGGTGTGAGCTTCTTCTTATACGGTCTGCCGCGTCTTACAGGCCACTTCTGCATGAGAGAAAGCTCCCTGTCGCCGTTTGCTGTCTCAATTACGCAGACTGTATCATCAACGTGGAATTCGCCGTCCTTTATGGACTTTACTGTTCCCTCAACATCATTCGGCACCATTATCTTGTGAAGTACAAGGTCTGTCTCCTGAACAGTACCAATTATATCTCCGCCGATGACCTTGTCCCCTTTCTTAACGGAAGATGTGAACTTCCAGAGGGGTTCTCTTTTCAGCGAGGGTATCTCAACACCGCGCTGGAGATTGTTTCCGCACAGCTTTCTTATATCGTCAAGCGGACGCTGAACTCCGTCATAGATACTTCCGATAAGTCCGGGACCGAGCTCAACGCTCATAGGCATACCTGTGGATTCAACCGACTCACCCGTGCCGAGTCCTGCGGTCTCCTCATATACCTGAATAGACGCCTTGTCACCGTGCATTTCGATTATCTCGCCCATGAGTCGCTTACTGCTTACACGGACAACGTCAAACATATTTGAATCTCTCATTCCCTCCGCTACAACGAGAGGTCCCGAGATCTTTGTTATTGTTCCTATACTGCTCATTACGAATTATCAACCTCTTTTCCAAGTATATCTGAACCGACAGCCTTCTCAACAGCCATGTGGACTGCCCTCATTCCGTCGCCTGTATTTCCTTCTATCGCGGGGATAAGAACTATCGAGGGCAGCATTTTATCCCTGTACGAGTCAATGGTGTCCTGTACAAGTGCCGCCGCAGGCTCGGTGATATAGATTATCGCAAAATCACCTGCCGCAAGCCTTGAAATAAGCTTCTTTATCCTCTCGGCATCTGTTTCACAGAAAACGGAAAGTCCTACGGAAGCAAAGCCCGATACGCTTGCGCTGTCGCCAATTACTGCCGCCTTAAACATAGAGCTTTCTCATCCTTTCCGTTATAGTCTCTTTATCGGTACCGCTTTCCGCGCAGACAGAAAGTATCCTGAGATTCTTTATCTCTGCCTCTTTTGCGATATAAAATGCCGCAAGCGGTTCACTGCCGAATGTCTTGAAGCGCGATGTCTCAGCAAGCTCCATGATAATATCATCACACCATTTTTCAAAGCGTGCAGGCGACTCCTTGAGGAGTGCCGAAGGTTCGCTGTATGATGAGCTGTCAAGGAATGAGAACAGTCCCTCAAGACCGCTCATTGCTGCATTTATGAGCATTTCCCCGTCGAGTGCTGAGCTGCCGCAAATTGCATTTTCCATGAATCTGCGCGGCTTGTTCATCTTCGCACATCTGTAAGCTGTCTTTATATCGGACGTTACAGTCATATATTCTGCATACCTCTTCATGAACTCACTGCCCGATTTATCCGCACCCTTCTGCATTGCAAGAAGTGCTGCACGGTCAATCAGAGAATCCGAGAGCTGACCATCAAGAGTACGTGTTATAAGCTCATATGCTTCCGCTGCAGCATCTCTCATATAGTCGGGAAGTGTCTCGAATTCCTTTGTATTTATCGCATTAACGATAAGTTCTGTGTCAATGTTTGCGGGCTTAATAAAGTAATCGGCAGGGTCTCTGTCAGACATTATCGCCTTCAAAGCTGCTTTCAGATTGTGAAAATCATTCTTGTAAAGCAGTATATCAAGCGTTTTGTCGTCGGGAGCATAGCCTCTTATCATTTTCCATGTATCTTCGAGTGAACCCGTATCTGACGAAGCAAGTACAGCCTGCTTCTCTGACGGCGAAGTGGAATTGATAAGCCTGTCAATCTCAGTCCTTGTGAGGAGCGAGCTCTCCATAGACTTTATAGCCGCAACTGCAAACGCATATTTTGTTCCGCTCATCATATCACCTGCCAAAAAGCTCACGAGCGGCAAGGTCCCTTACATTGTCCCTGTCGGCTTCAAGTATCGACCTGAAGCTGCAATTCTCGGAGATCTTACCGTATTCAAGGACAAAGCCGTCCTGAATATCAGCAGGCTTATCAGAAACAGTTATAGTGCCGCCAGCTTTCTTTGCGATAGCATTGATATTTGCTGCAAAATCCGAGGGGACTCTCGCAAGGTCCTTTTTGCTGAGATACATCACTCCGTCTCCCTTATCAGCCGAGCGTTCGGCAAGCCTTTCAAGAGTCTTGAAATACTCGGCATCGGGAAGTGAACGAAGCTTGTCAACAACCTTGTCGATAACGGAATCTATCTGTTCGAGCTTGAACGAGAGAAGTGCTCTCTTTGCCGATGAATCGGCAGCCGAGCATGAATTCTCATAGTCGAGCTTACATCTGCGCGAGGACTTCTTCATATAGTCCTCATATGCTTCATCAGCCTTCTTCTCAGCTTCCTTTTTTATCTCCCGAACCTTGTTTTCCGCCGACTGCATTATCCTGTTTTCTTCATTTTTCTGCTGTTCGCTTATTACGTTCAGAATTTCATCAAGTCCGGACATATTTTATACCTCCGAATCAGACAGCAATGTTATTAATGATAAGAACAGAAATAAGCAGTGCAAGGATAGCGTATGTCTCGACCATAGCAGCCATGATGATACCCTTACTGTTGTGCTCGGGCTTCTTTGCTGTGATGCCTACGCCTGCGGCTGCTGTCCTGCCCTGTGCAAGTGCTGAAAGGAGGCCTACGATACCGATAGGAAGTGCACCGATGAGGAACGCAAGTCCCTGTGTTACTGAAAGCTCAGCAGGATTTCCGCTGAGGAGACCTGTACGTGTGAGTATGATGAATGAGATGAGAAGTCCGTAAAGTCCCTGTGTACCGGGGAGAAGCTCAAGAACGAGCACCTTGCTGAATTTTGAAGGGTCAACAGATACAACACCTGCTGCTGCCTCACCTACGAGTCCTACGCCCTTTGCCGAGCCGATACCTGCTAAGAGTGATGCGATAGCCGCACCGATTATAGCTAAAATAAGTCCGTTAGTCATTTGAATTTTCCTCCTTGAGTTTTATATACTTTGTATTAACTGTGAGCGGCTCGAATTCCTTTCCGCCGCCTGTGTAGAATTTACTGAAAAATTCCACGAATTGCAGTCTGTCGGTGTGAACATACGCACCGAGCAGATTTATCGCAAGATTTGCCGTGTGTCCGACAATTCCCACGACTATGAACATTATGAGCTTTATTATCTTATTCTCTGGCATTACTGCCATGAGATTGATAACGCTTGCAATTGAACCCGTCGCAAGTCCGAGGGCAAGAAGTCTCGAATACGAGAGTATATCGCTGAGATAGCCTGTTGCGGTATTATACAGTGCATACACTCCGCCGAAGAATCTTGCAAATATGTTTTTGGAGCTTCGACCTGCTGTCAGGATTATGAGCACTACTCCGACTATCATCACATACGAGCCTATCGTTTTGAGCGACGAAGGAACATCTGTGAAGATGCTTGCACCAAGCGGCGCAACTCCGAGTACAGTGAGATAAACAGGGACTGTATCAAGTACAGCGTCAAGCTTTCTGCCGTCGTCCCAAGACATCTTGAACGATACCGCTATTCCGAGGAACAGGTGGAGTATGCCGAGTCCGAATGAGTAGAGCAGAAGCTTTATCGGGTCGTTTATCGGCTCGAACCACAGCGCTACGCTTCCGATCTCTTTGTCGAAGAATTCCCTTGCAACTGTCTGAACGATGTCACCGAACCAGCTTCCGAAAAGAGTTCCCCAGAAAACTGTGGAAATCCCGCAGTTTCGGAACATCACAAGCGTCTTTTTCATGCTGTTTTCAAGGTTCAGCTTCTTTAGTGCAAGAGTCGTGCCGATAACCATGAGGAGTCCGTAGCCTGCGTCCGAGAGCATCATTCCGAAGAACAGGTAGTAGAAGAACGACATCACAGGTGTCGGGTCAACGTCCTTTTTGCTCGGGAGCGCATACATCTTTGTTATCGCTTCAACAGGTTCGGAGAACTTGCTGTTTTCAAGCAGTACGGGAACGTCCTCGTCCTCGGCAGGATCGGTAATGAATATCGCCGCCTTGTATTTGGACTCAATCTCCTTTTTTATCGGTTCTGTGCACTTCTCGGGGATATATCCCGTGAGTACAAAGGTATTAGCCGTAAATCCGAGCGAGCTGAGAACCTCGTATTTATCCTTTCGCATTTGCAGATAGTCGATGACAAACTTTATCATCTCACGGTTTTCCGCAAGCTCGACTATCCTCTGCCTTGCCTTTTCACTGCTCTTTTCAAGCTCATGGAGCTGAGTCTTGTAGCCGTCAAGCAACTCAGATGGTGTCCTCGGTTCAGCCTCGGTAAGCGGTACGAAATTCAGCCTTCTGAGTGTATCTGAGGCTTCGTCTGCCACCGATTTTCCGCAGAGAATAAACAGATTCGTCTGGTCCTTACTCGAGGATATTACCTCCGCACTGCACGTATCAGGGAGCTGCTGTTCAAGCTCACTTCCCGTTACAGCATACGGAACAGTTCCGATGAATGCAGATGTGGTAGATGTCCCCTTGAAATTCATCGGTACATCGAGCTTTTCCCATTGCTTCAGCATATCGCATCTAACTGTTATCTGTGCAGCAGATGACTGCGCGTCCGCAATGGCTTTCTGCGAGGCAATTATCTCACGCGAGATATTCATTGTCTCCTCAAGCTTTACGGCATCTCTGCCGAGTTCATCTGTTTCAAGCTCCTTGCGTCCCTCAAGCATGGAGGAAAGCCCTGCCTTCTCGGGAGCGTACTTCTCAGAAATTTCAAGCGCCTGAGCAGCAGTACCTCGGAACTTTTCAAATTTCGCTATAACTGCCGAGACATTCGCACCGGGCAGATCATCATCTTTGTTTTCGCATATTTCGACGACTCCTCTTCTCTGGAGCAGTTCAATAATTTTTTTACTGTCTGTCAGCAAGGCAATCAGCTCAATTTTTTTCATTTTAAGCTTTGCCATATTTCACATCACTCTCCTTGTTGTATTTCCGAATTTCAGAAATACTCCTTTATAACAGCATTTACAGCTTTATCACTGTTTTTCTCAGCAAGGCTCCCGAGCTCAGAAAGCTCATCATCACGCTTTTTATCCGCAGACTTTACGTACTCCTTGAGCTTTGCCTCATATTCGGCTTTCAGCTTATCCGTCTCCTTGACAGCATCGCTTATACGCTTCTGCACTGCCTCGGAGGAACGTCCCTTAGCGTCGTTGATAAGCTCCTCCTTTCGCCTTGCAGCGTCACTGTTTTTCCTCTGTGATTCGGCTTCAGCGTTCAGGATCTTCTGTACCGTTTCTGATGCCATAAAATACCTCCCCACAAAAATCATTATTCATTTGTAATAAAACATAAAGGGAGCATTTCCTACAGACAGCTCCCTTGATATCTTATTCAAACTACCTTAATATTATACTCCTGATTCAATGAAAAGTCAAGAGATTTCACCAAAAGTTAACAATTTTTTTTTCTTTGTTGCCCTCGAGCACTCCTATACCGAGAACCTTGAGGTTCTCATCGTCAACAACAGACGGACACTCGGACATGAGCTCGCTCGCATTCTGAACCTTCGGGAACGCTGTGACATCACGCAGACTCTCTGCCTTGCACATTATCATTGCAAGTCTGTCAAGACCGATTCCCATGCCGCCGTGCGGAGGTGCTCCATAGCGGTATGCTTCAACGAGGAAGCCGAATTTAGCCTGAATCTCCTCATCGGTCATGCCGAGAGCTTCAAACATTCTCTGCTGGAGCTCATAGTCCGTGATACGCATTGAGCCGCTTGAAAGCTCAGTACCGTTGAGGACGAGATCCCATGCCTTTGCGCGAACATTAGCAGGATCAGTGTCGAGATATTCGAGGCACTCCTCCATAGGCATTGTGAACGGATGGTGAGCCGCTACCCATGTATTGCTGTCGTCATCATACTCAAAGAACGGCATTTCTGTTATCCAGAGGAAGTTGTACTTATCCTCGGGAATAACACCGAGCTTCTTGCCGCAGATAAGACGAATAGCACCGAGAGTTGTGAGTGCGGTCTTTGTCTTGTCAGCACAGATAAGGAGAAGGTCTCCCTTCTGAACGTCCATAGCTGCGCATATCTTTTCAAGGTCGCCTTCACCGAGGAACTTCTTGAACGAGCAGTTAGGCTCGTCTGCCCAACGGATATAAGCAAGTCCCTTTGCTCCGATACCCTTTGCGTGTTCAACGAGCTTGTCAATCTCCTTGCGTGTATAGGTCGCAGCGCCGTCCTTTACGTTGATAGCGCGTACAGAGCCGCCCTCTTCGATAGCGTTCTTGAATACAACAAAGTCAATATCCTTCACTGTTTCGGTAATGTCATGGATCTCAAAGCCGAAGCGTGTATCAGGCTTATCGGAGCCGTAAAGGTTCATAGCATCGGCAAATGTAAGTCTCTTGAGCGGAAGCTGAACGTCAACATTGATAACGTCCTTGAAAACACGCTGAATGAAGCCTTCTACACAGTCCTGAATGTCCTCGGAGTCAACAAATGACATCTCAAGGTCTATCTGTGTGAACTCAGGCTGACGGTCAGCACGGAGGTCCTCGTCTCTGAAGCAGCGTGCAAGCTGGATATAGCGGTCATAGCCCGATACCATGAGAAGCTGCTTGTATATCTGAGGTGACTGAGGAAGCGCATAGAACTTGCCCGGATGTACTCTTGAAGGGATAAGATAGTCTCTTGCGCCCTCGGGAGTGGACTTCATCATCATAGGAGTCTCTATTTCAAGGAAACCGTTCTCGTAGAAATACTCACGAGCACTCTTTGCGATTTCATGGCGCATTATCATGTTCCTCTGGAGCGGTGCTCTTCTGAGGTCGAGATAGCGGTATTTCAGACGAAGCTCCTCATTTACCTTTGTCTCATCAGTTATCTCAAACGGCGTAGTTTCCGCCTTTGCAAGTATTCTGAGGTCAGTAACGAATATCTCGACATTGCCCGTCTTTATCTTGTCGTTCTTACTCTCACGCTCGCGGACAGTACCCTTAGCCATGAGAACATACTCACTGCGGCACGACGAAGCCTTTTCAAAAATCTCCTTGTCTGTCTCATCATTGAAAAGAAGCTGTACAACACCCGTGCGGTCTCTGAGCACTATAAATATAACTCCGCCCTTGTCACGAATCCTGTCAACAAAGCCGCCGACAACGACCTCTTTGCCTATTTCAGAGACTTCACCGCAATAGTGAGTCCTTTTAATTCCGTTCATAGTATCAAGCATTTTATACGTTCTCCTTATCCGAAGGAAGTATCGGGAGATTCTCAGACGCTTCCTCAATTTGTTCCATCATTTTATCAACATAAACAGAATCAAAAAATCCGCTGAACTTATCGTCAAGATTCAGCTCAGTTTCTTTGCCTGTTTCCATTTCCTTTACCTTCACCTTGCCGTTTGTGAGCTCGTCATCACCGATAACGACCGTGAATGCCGCACCAATCTTGTTGGCATACTTCATCTGAGCCTTGAGTCCCCTGTCCATGAGGTCGAACTCAGCATAATAGCCGAAATCACGAAGCTCACGCGAAAGGAGCATTGCCTTTTCAAGTGCTGCCTCACCCATTGTAGCAAAATAAATATCGCATTTCTTGGCTTCAAGGAAGTCGCATTCCTGCTTGTTCATAAGGAGCAGAATACGCTCGATTCCCATTCCGAAGCCGAGAGCCGCAGTAGGCTTGCCGCCAAGCTGCTCAATGAGTCCGTCGTAGCGACCGCCTGCGCAGACTGTTCCCTGTGCACCGATCTCGCTCGAAATGAACTCAAACACGGTCTTTGTGTAGTAATCAAGTCCACGGACTATCTTGGGATTCACCTTATATTCGATACCGAGTTTTTCGAGATAGCCCTTAAGCTTTTCAAAGTGGTCGCGGCACTCATCACATAGATAATCGAGTATCACGGGAGCGTCCTTTGCAATTGCCTGATCCTCGGCGCTCTTGCAGTCAAGGATACGCATAGGATTTTTCTCAAATCTTGACTGACAGGTCTCGCAGAGCTCGTCCTTATGAGGAGCAAAATATGCTCTGAGTGCCTCATAGTACTTAGCACGGCAGGTCGGACATCCGATAGAGTTGATGTTCAGCTCTATGTTTTTAAGTCCGAGCCTTTCAAGCAGAGTCTTTCCGAGCAGTATGACCTCGGCATCTGCACTCGGAGACTTACTACCTGCCATTTCAACGCCGAACTGGTGGAACTCGCGGAGTCTTCCGGCCTGCGGACGTTCATGTCTGAAGCATGAGGTTATATAGTAAACACGCTGCGGAAGTGCCTCGTTGAGAAGTCCGTTCTGGAGCATCGCACGGATAGTGCCTGCTGTACCCTCGGGACGCAGCGTATATTTAGTTTCCTTCGCCATTACCGTGTACATTTCCTTCTGCACAACATCGGTGGTCTCACCTACCGAGCGCAGAAACAGGTCAGTATTCTCAAATGTAGGGAATCTTATCTCGGAAAATCCGAAATTTTCAGCAGTTTCCCTTGCGATTTTCTCCACGGTATGCCACTTGTGAACGTCGCTCGGGAGAACGTCCTCTGTACCATTAGGGCGTTTTATTACTGTAGACATAGTTTTCAAGCCTTTCTTTTAGACATTATATCAAAGCCGTATCCGGCATCGGATAAAGCTTGCATTACATGAAAATTGTCCCTTTAAACAGGGACAATTGTTTTCAGATACCGGGTGTTCCGACCTCTCTCCAGTCAAGGTCGCCGCGCTCGAGTGCGAGGATAAGTGCCTCGGCAGTAGCAATATTTGTTGCGACAGGAACATTATGAACATCGCAAAGTCTCAGAAGATTCATATCGTTTGCGTCACTTTTCTGATTGATCGGGTCTCTGAAAAAGAGAAGAATATCGACCTCATTACATGACAGAAGAGCAATGATCTGCTCTGCGCCGCCTTTTCCGCTCAAATATCTCTTAATAGGAAGTCCTGTAGCTTCGCTTACCATTATTCCTGTAGTATTAGTAGATATAAGCTTATGCTTGGATAAAATTCCACAATATGCGCTGCAAAACTGGACCATCAGTTCCTTTTTCGCATCATGTGCCATGATCGCAATATTCATGTTAACATCCCTTCCCCGCAAGAGCGGATAAATTATATTATGAAATCTTTACAGTAAGCGGAACAAATTCTCCGCCGAGTCTCTTTGAAATAGCGTCAAAAGCTCTGAGTGCAGATGAATCGGACGGGATAGGATTACCCTTTCCTGTTGCGACAGTCATCTTGAAATCATCGGGAATAACACCGATAAGCTGTACGCCGACCTTATCTATTATTTCATCAAGGTTTGAAACGAGCTCGTTGCCGATAACTCTCTTGCTGACCTTATTGATAACAAGACGCTGACTCTTGTTGCCTCTGTTGTAGAATTCATCTGACATAAGGCTTGCGTCTCTGATACATACAGGGTCAGGAGTTGATACGATAATGATGAGGTTAGACTGCTCAACAATATCGAAAACGTGCGAGTTTATACCTGCACCTGTATCTATAATGATATATTCAAAATACTTCTTTATAGAAGTACAGATTTCAACTATCTGTTCAGCCGTAACAGGAGTGAGTGTTTTCGGTGCACAGAGAAGATTGAGATTGCTTGCCATAGGCACCTGTGCAATAGCGTCAAGAGTCTCCTTCTTACCGTTGAGCACATCTCCGAGGTCATACTTTATAGAATTTTCCATTCCGAACATGATATCCAGACATCTGAGACCGAAATCAAGCTCAATTATCAGAGTACGATGACCCTGCTTTGCAAGAGTATAGCCAAGACCTGCGCAAACGGTAGACTTGCCCGTACCTCCTTTTCCGGAAGTAACAGCAATTATTTTCGACATACCAATTATCCTTTCCGATATCCTCACGCCAGAGCAGTATAGCTGCCGAACGGCACCGGACTCTCCCATAATCATAAAATAACTATTAACATTATAGCACAAAAGTGAACTAATGTCAAAGAAGTTTTTTGTATTAATAATAAAATTGTTGAATCTGTCATTTTTATGCAGATATAATTGTGCACAATAGACAAACCAAAATTACAGCATTTCTGTTATCTTCATAACAGTTTTCTCAATATTACAGCCGTTTTCGTCGATAACTATATCAGCATACTTCTCATACAGCGGTACGCGCTCTTTATAAAGATCAGCGAGCGACTGTCCCTCACGGATTATGACTCCGCGGTTTTTGATATTACCAAGACGATATCTCAGCTTCTTGTAATCAAGGCTGAGATAGACTATTCTGCCGATATTCCGGAGGTTGTTCATTGCGTCCTCACCATAGACAACGCTTCCGCCCGTTGCAATAACGGAGTATTCGGCATTGAGCTCGGCAACTATCTTGTTTTCAAGCTCAATAAAGCCGTCTATGCCGTCACGTGCAATTATCTCCTTCAGTCTTTTCTTTTCATGCTGCTGAATGATAAGATCGGTATCAACAAACTTATATCCCAGTATCTTGGCAAGTATGACACCTGCTGTGCTCTTGCCGACGCCCGGCATTCCTATAAGAACAACATTTTTCTTCAAATCATCTTTCCTCTGCATAATGATATATCTTTACTTTAACACATTTTCGACGAAAAGTCAATAGTACCATGCCAGAAATTGCGATATTTTCCCGAAGCCTCAATCTCTGTGCGAAACACTGCTGTTTTCTCTATATTGATTCGGAGTCATACCCGTCTTATTGCGGAAAAGCCTTGTAAAGTACGATATATCGCCATATCCTACGATACTCGCTATCTGCTTTATCGGCATGACTGTACCGCTGAGCATTTCCTTGGATTTCTCTATCCTTGCAGTGAGAATGTCCTTTTTGAGTGAAGTGCCGAAAGCTTCTGCATATAGATGCGCAAATCTCGAACGTGAAAGTGACAGTTCGGTTGACATATCGTCAATATTATAGTCTCTGCCCGGCCACCTGTAAATAGATTCACGTATCCACAAGAGCTTCTCGAAATAGGCGTTTTCAGTCACAACAGAGCCGCCGAACTTCATTGATATCTTATCATTTATCTTATATAGAAGCAGTTTGTATAAAAGGTCAACAGACTCCTTCCTGTTCGGATTCGCGGAATATTGCTCAAAGCAGATATTTTTCATAATCGACGAAACATCTGCGAGATTTCCAAGCGGAGTAGGCACATTAAAAGGAATATCAAGCTCCTTCATAAGCTTTATTTCGTCCTCGTCAGGACCGAAGTGCATCCAGTCGTCATAATACTCTTCACTGTCGGAATGATAATACTGCGGAAACTCAGGTGTAAAAAGTACAAAAGTGTTTGCAGGGGTATTTATCATTTTACCGTCTATTCTGAAAATCGCAGGACTCTTCACTATAAGCATGAGCCAATCGCCTGCACCGCCGGGTCTGTCTATGTAGAAATCACTGCCGTGTCTATGGTTATAGCCGACATCGTCCATTCTCATATCATCACTCTCCTTACTACCCATTATAACATCAATGTGACTTACAGTCAAGAATTTTCAGCTAAAAAGTGCTATAAAATCAGCACAAAAATCAATTGACTCGGTTGATATAATATTGTATAATTAAGAAAATGTTAATACGCTATGAACAAATTTTATTTTTAAAAAGGAATGATGTATTATGAAGTTAAAGCAAGCAGCAGTTTCTCTTATCACAAGCTGTTCGATGCTCCTCGGCACAGCAGGTGTTATCCCCTCTGCTACACCTGCAACAGCAGCAATTTCTGCTTCTCTATGTGTTGTTGACCCCTCAACATCGTATCAGAGTATCAGAGGCTTCGGCGGTATCAATCTCCCTGACTGGATCTCTCAGGGAGACCTCACCGATGCACAGAGACAGAAGGCTTTCGGAAACGGTGCCGATGAGCTCGGTCTGACAGTCCTCCGTATCTATGTTTCTGACGACTCAAATGCATGGTCAAGAGCAGTTCCGACAGCTAAATTCGCTCAGAAAATGGGTGCAACAGTATTTGCTACACCGTGGAACCCGCCTTCAAGCATTCGTGAAAACGGAGGCGGCGGATTCCAGACAGGAAAATATCACCTTCCGTCATGGAATTACGGAAAATATGCTCAGCACCTCAACGATTACAACAAATATATGAAGAGTCAGGGAGTTGATCTGTATGCTATCTCGATACAGAACGAACCTGACTACTCAAAGGAATGGACGGGCTGGACCTCTGACGAGACAACTTCATTCCTTGCAAATTACGGCGATCAGCTCGATTTCCGTGTAATGTCCCCCGAGACCTTCCAGTATACAAATAAGGACTATTATACAAAGATACTCAACAATTCAAAGGCATTCGCAAATACCGATCTCTTCGGTACACATTTCTACGGAACTCAGCCCTCACAGATGGATTTTCCCGCACTTGAAAACTGCGGCAAGGAAATATGGATGACTGAGGTTTATGTTCCGAATTCAGACGCTGATTCAGCAAACAAATGGCCTGATGCTCTTGATGTATCAAGAAACATCCACAATGGTCTCGTAAAGGGCAACCTCAGCGCTTATGTTTGGTGGTATATCCGCCGCAGCTACGGTCTTATGACTGAGGACGGAAAGATCTCCAAGCGCGGCTACTGCATGGCTCAGTACAGCAAATTCGTTCGCCCCGGCGATATAAGAATCAATTGTACTGAAAACCCTGCAAGTGAAGTATATGTTTCAGCATATAAGAATGATAACAAGCAGATAACCATAGTTGCAGTCAATAACAACGATGAAGGCTATGCACAGGAATTCTCTGTCGGCAGCGGTGTAAAGAATATCGACCGTTACAGAACTTCACAGAACGAGAATCTTGCACTTACTCAGAACCTTGAAAATTCTGACGGCAAGTTCTTTGCTCAGCTCCCCGCAAAGAGCGTTTCCACATTCGTTGTAACATACGACGGAAGCATTCCTGTTGACAATCCCGGACAGGAGATCGAGCCCGATTCCAACGGCTACTACTTCCACGATACATTCGAGGATTCAACTGACGATTGGAATCCTCACGGTTCAACAAATCAGATTGCCGAACTTAGCGGACGCGCTCCCTATCAAGGAACAAATGCTCTTCTCATAAGAGAGAGAGAAAGCGCTTGGAACGGTCTTGAAAAGTCTCTCAATTCTGCGGCATTCAAGAGCGGCACAGAGTACAGCTTCAGTGTTTGTGCACAGTGCCTCGATAGCGAACAAAATCCGCAGACCTTCAAGCTTTCACTCCAGTATACTAACAGTGAAGGCAAGACTTCATTTGCAAATATCGCTACGGCGACCACAGCAAACGGAAATTACGTTCAGCTGGCAAATACTAACTTTAAACTGCCTGAGGGCAGCGAATACGTGATATACGTTGAAACTGACTCGGGCACAGACAACTTCTACATCGACGAAGCTATCGGCGCTGTTGCAGGAACTCAGATAAACGGTCCAGGACCTGTTGAAGCTCCCACAACTACAACTGCTCCTCCGACAACTACACAGCCTGCTGTAAATGTAATACAGGGCGATTTAAACAGCGACAGAAAGGTAAACATCTTTGACCTCATCACTTTGAGAAAGGCTCTCGTTAACAACACATTCGCAAACGCAAACGCTGAGAAGGCTGCTGATGTAAACGGAGACGGAAGCTTCTCCGTAGCAGACCTCACTCTTCTCAACGAATTCCTTCTCGGTACGGTGGATTCCTTCCCCGCACCTGTTCAGCAGGAAACAAAAACTCTTACAATGTCAGAATATACAGCAAAGGTTGAAAGCGACCTCGTGAATGTTGAGCCGAGCGACTCTCACCAAGAGAAGTCGGGAGTTCAGTACGGCACTATCCAGTCGGGTACATACTACTCGACGACCTGCAAGAGAAACAAGGCCTACAATGTTCTTCTTCCCGCAAACTACTCGACAAATAAGAAGTATCCCGTGCTCTACTGTATGCACGGTTACTGGGAAGACCAGAACAGAATGATAAACACAAGCTCAAATAACATGGCTACAAAGCAGATAGTCGGCAATGCTATCGCAGAGGGTTCTGCTGAGGAAATGATAGTTGTATTCCCCTACATCTACTCAAGCGCAACTCAGGCTTCATGCTCGGGTATGGACGAAACCAACAATCAGGCTTACGACAACTTCATCAACGACCTCACTGTTGACCTCATGCCCTACATCGAAAAGACATACAGTGTCAAGACAGGCAGAGACAACACAGCTATCACAGGCTTCTCAATGGGCGGCAGAGAATCTCTTCTTATCGGAATGAAGCGCCCTGACCTCTTCGGTTATGTCGGAGCAATATGCCCTGCACCCGGAGTTACAGGCTCATTCAAGTGGAACAGCGACGAGGAAGCTCCTCACCTTCTCTTCATAACAGGCGGAAGCAATGATACCGTCGTTTACAACAATCCCGAGACATATCATAACAATTTTGCTAAAAACAGCGTACCTCACATCTGGCACTATGTTCAGGGCGGTGCTCACGGAGATAACTCCATTCACGCTCACCTTTACAATTTCGTAAGAGACATCTTCAAGGCTTGATTTAAGTTTAGATTATTATATGACTGCATAGATAAATCCTATGCAGTCTTTTTTTTCATTGGCAGTCCTCAATAAATATGCTGTCAGCCTTGACATATATTGTATCTTGTGATAGAATTATTAGTGTAAATTCTCATTGCGGAAGGACTGATATTATGAATATTATCCTCGCCTCAGCGTCTCCGCGGCGCAGGGAGCTCATGAATCTCATAACGGAGGATTTCACTGCTGTCTCGACTGACGCAGATGAAACGCTCCCCGAAAATATTGCTCCCGAAGAAGCCTCCGAGTATCTTGCAAAAATCAAGGCTGAATGTGCACTCAGGAACACCGACGATAAATCTGCAATAATAATCGGGTGTGACACAACGGTAATATGTGACAATCACATTCTCGGAAAGCCGAAAAACAGCGGGCAGTGCCGCGCTTTCCTCGAGCTTCTTTCCGGAAGGACTCACAAGGTAGTTACAGGCTGTGCGATTAGCTCGGGTGCGAAAATGCGCTCGTTTTCCGTTGTTACCGATGTCACATTCCGTCACCTCTCCGATGAGGACATAAATGATTACATCTCGACCGACGAGCCGTATGACAAGGCAGGCGGCTATGCTGTACAGGGAAAGGGTGCTCTGCTCATTGAAAAGATCGACGGGGACTTCTTCAACGTCGTTGGTCTGCCGGTCTCAAAGCTGAATATAGAGCTCAAAAAATTTATAAATACACTTTAAAGGAGAAATCACCATGAATTCTACTGCTTTTCACAACGCAAATATCCTTCTTCCGAAGTCTGATACCGACATGACAAAGTGGTCAGTTATCGCCTGCGACCAGTACACCAGCGAGCCTGAATACTGGGACAAGGTTTACAGCGAGGTCGGCAGTTCCCCCTCAACGCTCAATCTTATTCTTCCCGAGCTCTTCCTCGGTAAAAATGACGTTGACAGCCGTATCTCCGCTATTCACTCGTCAATGGACAAATACCTTTCCGACGGCATTTTTGACGAATACAAGGATGCTATGATTTATGTCGAGCGTACCCAGACAAACGGTATTCTCAGACAGGGCATAGTAGGCACCATAGACCTTGAAAAATACGACTTCAACAAGGGCAGTACCTCCGAGGTACGCGCTACCGAGGCAACTGTTATCGAGCGTATTCCCCCGAGAGTCAAGGTCAGAAACGGCGCTCCCCTTGAGCTCCCGCACATCATGATACTCATTGACGACCCCGAATGCACCGTTATCGAGCCGACAGGCAAGTCCGTTACCGAAGCTGATAAGCTCTACGATTTTACTCTCATGCAGAACGGCGGAAGCATAAAGGGTTATCTGCTCAATGATAAGCTTCAGGAGGCTGTTGACAAGGCACTCAATGCACTTGCTCAGCCCGAGAAATTCCGCGAAAAGTACGGTATCGACGCTCCTGTGCTCCTCTATGCTATGGGCGACGGAAACCACTCACTCGCAACTGCAAAGGAATACTACGAACAGCTCAAGCGCGAGAATCCCGATAAGGACTTTTCAAATCATCCTGCTCGCTATGCACTTGCCGAGATAGTAAATCTTCACAGTGACGCTCTCAAATTTGAGGCTATCCACAGACTTGTCTGCGATGTTTACTGCGACAAGCTCATAAGTGAAATGACCTTTGCACTTGCACTCTCCGAGAATAACGAATCCGACCAATACGTTATTTGCTCATGCGGCGGCACCGAGAAGAAGCTGTATATCGGCAAAAAGTCCTCTAATCTCTCCGTTGGCTCGGTTCAGGATTTCCTCGATAAGTACATCAAGGAAAACGGCGGAAGGATCGACTATATCCACGGCACTGACAACGTAAAGGCTCTCGCTGAAAAGCACAACGGTATCGCTCTCATTCTGCCAGATATGGACAAATCCGAGCTTTTCCCGACCGTTATCAAGGACGGCGCTCTTCCGCGCAAGACCTTCTCAATGGGTCATGCTGACGACAAGCGATTCTACATTGAGGCAAGAAAAATCAAATAAACGGCAGTCGAAATGCTGCTAAAAAAGGGGAAGGCACTATGCCTTCCCCTATTCTTATGCTGTCACTGCTCGATAGTGAATTCCTTAGTTTCGCCGTACCCCGAAATAGTCAGTGTCGACCTCGATTCTGCAACCGATAATTGAAGCATTACGTCCGGATTTTCGGTATTTGTCAGCAGGAAGCAATGGCTGTAAAGATGCGTCATTTCATACGTATCAGTATCTCCTGTGTTGTACGTTTCAGTGACTTTCACAAGATAACTGCCGTCCTCGAGCTTTTCGTAAACAAAGCTCCACTTCGGATCGCCGCCGTAGATAACATTGTCGAGCGGAGCATAGATGTCCTCCTCGTTGATCTGCGGTTTTGAGGTATCCTTTGAGCCGTCGCTCTGCACCCAGTAGCCGTCCGCTGAATAGTTGTTCCTCATAAGACAGCCGCTGTAATCAACGTAGTATTCCTTTCCGCCGTCCTCTATCCATACATTCGACACGTAGGAGCCCTCGGAATCCCTGTAGCTTATCTCTCCCGACTCCATTCTCGTCCAGCCATTATCAGACGGAAGTGCCATTTCTTCCGAAGATTCCGCTGTTGTTGTCTCCGTGGGAGCTTCTGTGGTGGTAACTGTTGTCGTAGTGACAGTAGAAGTAGTCGTTTCTGCTTCTGTCGTAGTGGTTTTGGGAGGCTTTGTTACAGGTTCATCATCATCATCCTCTTCGTCCTCATCATCTTCTTCCTCGTCATCTTCTTCGTCATCATCATCTGACTCACTGCTGTGAGTTTTCTTACCCGAGATGAAGTCCTCGATCTCGTCACCGAACTGCATATAGCCGAATACGCCGACTGCCGCAAGAACAAGCACGATTATTGCTATAATTATCCCTGTTTTTTTGTCGTTTTTTGCTTTTTGAGTATTAGGTGCTACTGTTTCATTCTGAGGACTGCCCGAGGCTATCCTGAATCCGCAGTTGTCGCAGAATTGTGAATCAGGTTCAAGCTCTGTATTGCACCTCGGACAGTGCAGGACGCCGGTTGGTGCTGGTTCAACAGGTTTTCCGCAGTTGTCGC
>ONNL01000130.1 GCA_900319195.1 uncultured Ruminococcus sp.
GAGAGCGTTTGCTATCATCAGAGGGATCAGCTTCTCAGGGAAGTGATAAGGTCCGTAGTTGTTAGAACAACGGCTGATAGTCACAGGCAGACCGTAAGTCCTGTGGTAAGCCATAACAAGCAGGTCAGCACCAGCCTTTGACGAGCTGTACGGGCTGCTTGTATGGATAGGTGTTGTCTCAGTGAAGAAGAGGTCGGGACGGTCAAGCGGAAGGTCACCGTAAACCTCGTCCGTTGAAACCTGATGATAACGCTGAATGCCGTACTTTCTGCAAGCATCCATGAGCACCTGTGTACCAAGAATATTAGTCTGAAGGAATATCTCGGGATTCTCGATAGAACGGTCTACGTGAGACTCTGCTGCAAAGTTAACAACGATGTCGGGCTTCTCCTCCGCAAAGAGCTTGTCGATTGCCTCGCGGTCGCAGATGTCGATCTTGCAGAAGCGGAAGTTCTGGTTGTCCATGACGCTATCGAGTGTCGAGAGATTGCCCGCATAGGTGAGCTTGTCCACACACACGATCCGGTAATCCGGATGTGTGTCAAGCATGTGGAATACGAAATTCGAGCCAATAAAGCCGGCTCCGCCTGTTACGATTATGGTCATATTTTTCTCCTATTTTTAATAAACAGCCTTTGTGCTGTGCAGTCCTTAAATGAGCAGCTCTCCATGCCGAGCCGCTTCTACAATTATACCCCTAAATCATGGAAAAGTCAAGGCATCGGCGCCGATATGCTGTCCGATGCTCCATGCCTTTTTAGTTCAAGGCGCTTGTCGAGCTCCGCTTTGAGATATTCGTACCTTTTGAGCTTTTCGCGCTTCGCAAAATGGATCAGTCGCAGCTGCTCGGGGTCGTCGCCGTAGACGAGCCTTTCGTCTCCGAATTGCTCGCTTGTGAGGTCAAAAACAACATCACCGACTTTGTTGTAGCAGTGATAATTGCCGCCTGAGCGCAGTAGCCCGAGCACACTGCCGCCGAAAATATCCTGTGCAAGAAATGCGGTTATCGAGCACTGCCCGAGCGTGATGTTATCGGGACTCCATTTTTCCCTCAGTCTCGGAGCGCAGGTATATCTGCACCATATCTCCGAGAGCATATCATAGAGGACGAGCGGCGATGAGATTTCCGCGTATTTCTCGTCAGTAGGCGCAATATCGGCGCTCTTCCAGCCGTAAAAACGGTACTCCATAGTCAGCCTCCTTACAGCAACATTTATATAAGTATAGCACAGGCGGCGGATTTTGTCAATTTTCGGGAATTTGCTCAGCGGAGGCGGTCACAGCTTTCGTATACAGTGGACTTCTTACCCGATTCGATTAAATTAACGCATCTGTTAATAGGATTTACTCGCCATTATTTAAGTTATATTTAAGCTGGATTTTACTCTTTTGTATAAAAATCCGCTTTCCATTTGTATGAGTATCCAAAGATTGTGAAAAGAATTTGAATTTTTTTGGTTTTTCTTGATTTTTTGCCGATAAAGCTTTATAATGAAATTACATTATTAGAATCAGATTCTGTGGGCATTTTTCAGAAGCTCGGGATCGTGTTCAAATCAGGAGGGTAATAAATGAAAACAAAATTTTTAAGCAAAGCAGGTTCGGCAGCTTTATCTGCTGCTATGCTGCTGAACTGCGTCGCAGTTAGTCCTGCGATAAGCTCAGGTGCTGCTGACTCAGTGAACTATGAGTTCGAGGACGCAGCATTCACCGACGACATTTCAGTTATTGAGGACAGCTCCGCAAGCGGCGGCTCATATCTGAAAATGGAGGCAGGTACTATCACTATCGACATCACTGCCGATACCGCAGGTCTTTATGACCTCATCATCTATGCAGGCGGCATAGGCGGTGCAAAGCAGCAGAACATGAAGCTCAACGGCGAATCTATCGGTACACTTTCTATCCCCGAGAATACTTCGTTCTCAGAGATAAGCATTCCTGCCGTAAAGCTCACAGAAGGTACAAACACACTTGAGATAATCAGCTCATGGGGCTGGTCAAACTTTGATCATATGACTGTTAGATCTGCTTCACTTCCCGATATAAAGGCAACTCAGACGACTACCTGCGATAAGGACGCTACCGCAGAGACTCAGAACCTCATGTCCTACCTCGCAAGCGTATACGGCAGCCACATCATCACAGGTCAGCAGGAGATATACAGCTACGGACCTCACGGTCTCGAGACCGAGTTCGAGTACCTCAATAACCTCACAGGTCACTATCCTGCTATCAGAGGCTTTGACTACGGAAACTTCACCTGCCCTGCATTCGGCAGCGACGACGGCTCGACAGAGCGTGTTATCGACTGGGTAAAGAACAAGGGCGGTATCGCTACTTCCTCATGGCATATCAATGTCCCCAACAAAATGGAGAACTACAATGTCGGTGACAAGATCGCATGGGATCAGACATCATACTCGGCTGACGGCAACGATTTCTCTCCCTCAAACGCTTATACTGAGGGTACAAAGGAATATGAATACTACCTTCAGGCACTCACAACACTCGCAGCTGAGTTCAAGAAGCTTGAGGCAGAAGGCGTTCCGGTTATCTGGAGACCTCTCCACGAGGCAGAAGGCGGCGGCGGTGAGACCGGCTCATGGTTCTGGTGGGGCAAGGAAGGCTCAGCAGTTTACAAGAAGCTCTGGATATACACCTACAATAAGCTCACACAGGACTTCGGCTGCCACAATCTCATCTGGGAGTGGAACAGCTACGCATTCGATACATCTGCTGACTGGTACCCCGGCGACGAGTACGTTGACATCATCGGCTTTGATAAGTACAGCTGCACAAAGTATCTTGCAGAGAACAACTGGCAGCCCTCGCTTGAGCACGACGCTTCTTCGTACACAAGCACATTCTACACGATAATGGAGAAGTACAACAGCGCTAAGATGGTATCAATGGCTGAGAACGACAGCTTCTCGACAGTTGACAGCCTTATCAACGACAAGGCAGGCTGGCTCTACTTCTGCACTTGGTATGACGGCGGCTCAGACAATATCAACTTCCTCTCGAACCCCATATTCAACACGGAAGAGGATACGATAGCTATGTATCAGAGCGATTACGCTATCACTCTTGACGAGCTCCCCGCAAACCTCTATTCAGAGGCAGTTGTAACAACTACTGACCCCAACGCTACAACAGTTGTAACTACTACGACTACTGCTGACCCCGAGGCTACAACAACTACAACAGCATATAAGTTCTCGACAAAGAAGTACACAGTAACTCTTCCTGCTGACGCAAGCGAGAGAAGTACAATGAGCGTTACTATCGAGGGTGCTCCCACTGCTTCTATCGGCGGTGCACTCGGATACGGCACCAACGCAGACGACTGGACTAATGTTGAGTGGAGCGGCAACGCTGACTCAAAGGGAATCCTTACAGTTGAGATAGACATCAGTGACATTCCTGCTTCTATCACATCGGCAGAGCTCCAGATATGGTGGTCGAATACATGGAACAGCGCTACTGAGACATCTACCGACGCTGACTGCGAGATGACCGACTATTCATTCCCGGCACCTTCTGAGCTGACAACAGGCGCTGATGACAAGGTTTACGGCGATGCAAACGGCGACGGCTTCGTATCAGTTGCAGACCCGACACTCATCATGCAGGCTGCTGCAAATCCCGATGAGTATTCTATCAAGGATGAGGATAAGCCCTATGCGGACGTTGCAGGCAACGGCGACGGCGTGACCTCTGAGGACGCACTTGCTATCCAGAAGTTCCTCTCCGGTTCTGTGGAATCGCTCCCTGTTACCGAGTAATTTATATATCGAGGAAAACCCTTTTGAGACAAAGGGTTCTTCCTCGAGCTCCTTTCCTAAAACTTTAGTTTGAAATTTTTCATGGATACAGCGCGTGCTGCTCTTAATAGGGCGGCACGTTTTTTTGTGCTATATCCATGAAAAATTTGAAGCAAAGCCTTCAAGACAGAAAATCGGGGAAGGCTCCTTCACAGAGACTTCCCCGAATAAAACGTATCAATTTTACAGCGTTACAGCTGAGTATAACATTCACGTTGCTGTGACAGTTTTTGCGAACTTTATGATACCGTTAGCGTCTCCGATATCGAAGTTATTATCCACCTGATGAAGAGCATATCCCTTCAATATGATAGCGGCGTCGGAGGAGTCGAAATTTGAGTCCCTGTTCACATCAGCCGCCTTGAAGAAATCCGCGGAGCGCTCTGTCGTCGGGTCAGCCTGCACCTCGGCATAATATTTCAGCACCAAAGCAGCGTCGCTTGAATCCACACTGCTGTCAAGGTTCACATCACCAAAGTAGTCCTGACAGTAAATATTGAACGAATAGAGCGGCTTTTCCTCACCCGGCGAATACACGCTCACGGGAGCAATATCACCGACTGCAAATGCCTCCTCAAGAGTTGCAGGCTCGCTGTAGCACGAAGCGGCAACGTCCTCCTGCTTTTCAACTGTCTTGAAATTGCCGTCCTCATCGCGCTCGTCGATCTGAGTCGTTATCGTGAGCGGAATGCTGATACCGTCAAGTCTCACCTTGCCCTTGCGCGAATAATAGAGGTCGCGGTCGGGAGCGATTATATCGTCAACATTGAACACCGCAGTCTGCGAGAGCGCATATACCGCATAAGAGCCGTCCTCCTGAAGCTCGGGAGTGCTCCACGAGGAGAATCCTATCTCCGTGTAAACATCGGGATTATATGTAAGCACGCTTGTGTCAATGGACTCGCTGTTTATCTCCGAAATATTGGTCGTTATGACTTTTCCGAGAAGCTCGCCCTCGAATCCGTAGAAGCGCACTGAAAATGTAACAGGCTCAGGCTCCTCAGAAGTTGTGGTAGTCACGGTATCCTCTGACGAGGTGGGAGCTGTGGTAGTGGTCTCAGTGACCTCCGCACTTGCAGGAGCGGCTGTGGTAGTAGTCACCGTTGTTTCCTCGCTGACGGGAGCGGCAGTTGTCGTAGTCTCCGCAGTTACATCAGAAGTCTCTCCCTCTGACACTGAAACGGGCACAGCAGGCAGAGCTGATACACTTGCCGCACCTGTGTCCACAGGAATTGCTGAAAGCAGTACCGCCGCTGAAACGACAGATACCAAAATACTTTTTCTCTTCATAGTTATCACCTATTTGTTCCTTTTAAAAAATAGACGGCAGTTTTCCGAAATTTCCGCACAAAGCCTGACATAACGCGCATAAGGCATACGGAGCAGCATGAAGTCAGCGGAAATTATCCCCTGAGTTTCCTTATCATAGGCATATATCGCATACAGGAGCACCTCGTCCCAATCGAGCTGAGACACATAGCTCTCCGCCTTTTCTTCATATGCCGCAAAGTACTCCTCTATCCTGCTTATCGGGTAGAATCCGCAGTATCGGGTATCGAGAAAGAGGTCAACGTCCATTGCTGTCGCCCTCGTTTTCATCATTATCCGCAGATGAGCTCTTATGTTTCTTTATTCTGTACGTCACAGCCGCGGAAATGATCCCCGTCACCAGAAAAACAGCCACCATTATCACAACGACAGCCGCCGTGGAGATATCATTATTCACAGTATCACCAGCCTCCGAAAAAAGTCAGGTCTGCTCGGAAAAATCACCGTTCTACACTATTATATCATTTCCTCACCGATTTTTCAATACCATTGCGAAAAAAGTTGAGAATTTTATTTTTCCTGCCTTATCTGTGTATGCTTACTCGACCTCCCTTGTCACCCTGTCGGCAACGGCACTGAATATCGGAGCGGCAGTCTCATTGCCGTAGCCGCCGTCCTCTATCATCACCGTGAGCGCGTACTGCGGCTCGTCGGCCGGAAAAAATCCCGTTATCCATGCGTTGCAGAGCTCCTCGCCGTCACTGTCACAGCGTCCCGTCTGTGCAGTCGAGGTCTTAGCTCCCACCGAGACATATTTCGCACGGGCATTCGCATTCGGATTGTCCTCAATAGCATATATCATCATCTCCCGCAGAGACTCCGCGCTATCCTCGCTCATCACCTGCGAGAGCTGAGGATTCTTTTTGCCGCTTATACTGTCACCGTCGAGAGTAAGTCCCCTTATCAGCCTTAGAACAGGTATTTTGCCGTTGTTTGCAATAGTACACACGAGCTGAGTTATTTGCAGAGGTGTCGCGGTGAGCCTGCCCTGTCCGAAGGAAAAATTTGCAAGCTCCGCAGGGATCTCAAGCTGTCTGACCGTCGGGAGTACTCCTGCCGAGCCTGTTATCCCCGAGCAGAGATAGTTCTCCCTCCCGAATCTGAGACTGTACGCAAGTCCGCGGTATGCGGCAATGTCAAGCATTCTGCTGAGACTTATGAAGTACGTGTTGCACGAATTTTTCATTGCTACGCTCATGGACTGTATACCGTGTCCCGAGAGCAAATGGCAGTTGAAAATCTGCCCGTCCGCGTCAATGCTGCCCCCGCAGTCGTAGATGTAGCCGCCCATGCCCTCGTTTAGCGCTTCGCAGGCAGTGACGAGCTTGAATATCGAGCCGACGCTGTACGAATACAGACACCTGTTTATCATCGGACAGCTCTCGTCGCTGACAGCCTCCTCCACATTCTCCGCACTGTAGCTCGGGAAGCTTGCCATTGCCAGTATATCGCCTGTTTTCACGTCCGCGCACACAACAGCTCCCTTGCCTATACCGCTCCCCTCTTCCTCGCAGATACGCTGTATATCGCGGTCTATCGTGAGCACGACTCCGCTCCTCTCGATACCGCTCTCCGTTACGGTCTTTCCCTCACCGATGAGAACTCGTCCGAAACCGTCCGTCTGATAGGTCACGCTGTCAGCGGCATTCTCGTCATGGAGTATTGACTCATACGCGCGCTCTATGCCGTCAACTCCGACACCGTCCGAAATATAGCCTATAACGTGCTGTGCGAGCTGCTCCCTGCCATATCTCCGCGGCACCTCAAATACCGTAAGTCCTGCGGAGCTCTCGGTGTCACCTTTGCAGTCGAATGCAAACGGCTCGCCCTTATCAAATCGTAGCATGAACTGTCCGCGGTCAAGAGCACACGAAGCGGCAGTCTCCCTGTCTACAGCCGACGGCACGACTACTGCGCGGTATTCCGTCTCGGCATTGACAAGCGGACACATATTGCGGTCGTATATCGTGCCTCGCGGCTCGGCGGAAGTGATCGTCAGCTCCGAGCGCTCCGAAGCCGCGGCGACATACTCCTGCTTTTCAGCTATGTGGAAATAGTTCGCCGTGACCGCAAAGAACATGACCGCAAACGCAAACAGCAGCATAAGTATTCCCGAATCCGAACGCTTTCTCATAAAAATCACCCTGCCGCTATTATCTGCGTACAGGGTGGTTTTATTCAGGGTACCTCTAAAAACCTGTTTGGTTAAGGAAAAATCAGATACAGTGCATAGCTGATTTTTTCCGGAAGAGTTTTTTAGAGGTGCCCTTCAGTATTTAAGCTTTTTTATTCAAGTATCAGTGTGAATGGTCCGTCGTTGAGAAGCTCGACCTTCATGTCCGCACCGAAGCTTCCCGTCTCGACGTGCTTGCCCTTCTCCCTGAGATACTCCACAAAATACTCATACAGCGCATTTGCCCTCTCGGGCTTTGCCGCCTGTATGAAATTCGGACGGTTTCCCTTGCGGCAGTCCGCATAAAGTGTGAACTGCGGCACAACAAGTATATCTCCGCCAACATCTGCAAGCGAGAGGTTTATCTTGCCGTTTTCGTCCGAGAAGATACGCAGATTCGCTATTTTATCGGCAAGCCTGCGGCAGTCCTCCTCGGTGTCATCGTGACCTGCTCCGAAGAGTATGAGGAATCCCGTTTTTATCGCTCCTATGACCTCGCCGTCAACCCTTACGCTTGCGGAGGTCACTCGCTGAAGAACTATCCTCATCTGCTCACTTCCTTACGATGTCCATTTCAAACGGCTTCAGCACGAGCTTATCCTTGCCCGACGAGTCGATTATGCTGTACATCGCCTTCGGGAGAGTTATGGTAGCATCCTCCTCGGAATTGTTGAAGAAGAAGATGTAGTCGTCAAGACCGTTTGTGCGTGTCGTGACCTCTACTCCGCGGGGAAGTCCCTTGAGTCTCGGGATACCCGTCTGACGCATGAGGTTGCCTGCAAAGCTCTCATAGAAATCCGACTTGCAGACTGTTCCCACGTAGTAGGCAACTCCCGAGCAATACCTGTTCATTGTAACGGCAGGGCAAGCGCGGTAGAAGTTGTCCTCATACTGTGCGTATGCCTTCGCAGTCGTGACATTCAGCACGTCGCACCACCGGCGGCAGGTAAACTTGTTGCCTGCAAAGTCCGTGATAGTCTGCTCCCTGCTGCCTATCGGGTCATACTCCGTGACCTCCGCTCCGATAAGCTCCTTGAATACGGTCGGCAGAGCATCGGGAATGCAGTTGTTGTTGCTGTCCTTGACTCCGCTGCGGTTAGTCATTACAAGAGTGCCGCCGTTTATAACATAGCGGTAGATGTTCTCCGCAGCAGCCTTGTCATACACGAACATCGTCGGAGCAATAACGAGCTTGTAGTGAGAAAGGTCACGGGTGGGCGGTATAACGTCGATATTCGCGCCGTAGTGCATGAATGCCGAGTGGAAGTATCTCAGCTGCTCAAGGTAGTACATTCCCTCGACCTGCGGCTGTATCTTCATCGCGTATGCGTCGTCGGGCGAATAGAGTATCGCTATCTCGGATATTATCTCCGTTGTGTCGATAACACTGAGCTTTGCGGCAGTCTTGCAGAGCTCCGAGAATTCAAACAGACGGCGTCCCGGTACTCCGCTGTGGTCGATAAGACCGTGCCAGAACATCTCAGCGCCCTTTGTAGCGGTCTTCCAGCGGAAATGCAGGATATTGTCCGCGCCGTGAGCTATAGCCTGGAGCGAGTAGCCCTTTATCATCTCGGGACGCGGAGTCGGTGACATAGGTGCCCAGCTTCCCGTAGGTCCGCTGAGCTGTTCCATTATCCAGAACTTATCCTCCTTGATACCGCGCATGAGGTCAAGGTGGAATGCGTGTGAATAGAACTCTTCCTTGTCCTTGGGAATGCTGACAGTCGGGTAGTTGTCATACGAAACGAAGTCCATATACTCGAACAGCTTGTAGAAATCGGGAGTGTTCTCGCAGAACCATGTATTCGTCGTTATCTTCGCCTTTGGAGCGTCGCGGCGTATCGTCAGCGCAAGCTCCTTTGCGTATTCGGCAACGCTCTCACACGTAAAGCGGTAATGGTCAAGGCAAAGGGACGGATTCTGCCATGCCTGAGGATAAGCCGTAGGCGGCTCTATCTGGAGTATATCGCTGTATTCGCCGCTCCATACGGAAGTGCCGAATGCCGCATTTATGTTTTCGAGCGAGTCGTATTTGTCAATGAGCCAATCCCTGAACTTAGCCTTGCACACCTCGCACGAGCACGGATATGCCTCAAGCTCGTTGTCTATCTGCCATGCGACAACAGCGGGATTAGCCCCGAAATGTCTCACCATCTGCTCGGTGATGCGCTTTGCATATCCCATGAACACAGGCGAATTGATACAGCGGTGTCCGCGGATACCTGTCTGTATACGGTTACCGTCGGGACCCACGCGCACTATGTCGGGATACTGCTGATACATCCAGAGCGGCGGACAATTTGTCGGTATTCCGAGCACTGTACCGATACCCACCTGTGAGAAGGTCTTGATGACCTCGTCCAGCCACTCGAAGCTGAACTGTTTATCGCTCGGCTCCAGCTTTGACCATGCAAATTCCGCAACTCTGATGAGCTTCACTCCTGCCTTTGCCATTTCCTGAGCGTCGGCTCTCCACTGCTCCTCCGACCACTGCTCAGGATAGTAATCAACACCAATTTTCATAATCTGCCTCCGTTCGTATTGTATTCAATTATCTGACAGTTCCCCATGAACCAGCCGAGAAACTGTTCAGTTGTCATCTCGTGAAAATATGTCTCAATAATTCGGCAGACTCCGCCGTGGCTGACTATCAGCACGTTCTTGTCTGCATATCTGCTTATTATGTCGTCAAGCGCCGAGTATACGCGATGTACAAGCTCAAGGAGTGATTCTCCCGTGCCACCCATGCGCCTTGCAAAGCTCACCTTGTCCTCGGGGAAGTTCTCCGTGTAGCGCGGCATTTTTTCGTATCTGCCGTAGTCCCATTCTCTCAGCCGCTCGTCCGTCACTATGGGAAGTCCCGTGCGCTCTGCGACCGCAGATGCCGTCCTGTACGCACGCTTCATCGGAGAGGCAATGATAATGCCTACATCTCCGAGCGCCGCCACCCTTTCAGCGAGCTCATCTGCCTGTGCTATGCCTGTCTCGTTGAGCTCAATGTCCGTTGCACCCTGTATCACGTCGAGCTTGTTCCAGTCCGTCTGACCGTGTCTCGTTGAATATATCTTCATATCTCAGCCGCCTTTTCAAGCTCCGCACGAGCAGTTTCGAGCATAAGCTCACTCGGGTCCTCACCGCCCATGATACGCGCTATCTCGGCAACTCTGCCGTCGCTGTCAAGCGGAGTGACACTCGTTTCTGTGCGCTCCCCGACGATCTTCTTTTCTATCATAAGGTGGTCGTCCGCCATGACCGCTATCTGCGAGAGATGTGTCACGCATATGACCTGCCTTGCCCTGCTTATCTCACGAAGCTTTATGCCTATTTTCTGAGCCGCCCTGCCGCTGACTCCGGTATCTATCTCGTCGAATATCATCGTGGGAATGCTGTCCTTGTCCGCGATAACGCTCTTTAGCGCGAGCATTATTCGTGAGAGCTCACCGCCCGAGGCAATGCGCGAGATAGGTCTCGGCTCTTCGCCCTTGTTCGCTGATATGAGGAATTCCACCGTGTCGATACCGTTTATCGTGAGCTTGCCCTTTTCATGACGGACAGCTATCACAACGCTCGGCATATTGAGGAATTCGAGCTCCTCCGTGACACGTTTTGCGAATTTCTGCGCGGTCTTTTCGCGGTGGTCGTAAAGGAGCTTTGCACGCTCCGTAACTGTGTGCAGGAGCTTTTCGCGCTCACCGCTCAGCTTTTCTATCTCCTCCTTTGAGGAGTCGAGCCTTGTCACCTCGGCGCACGCATCATCATAGAGCTTCACAAGTCCCGAGCAGTCCTCGGCGTACTTGCGTTTGAGCTTGTTTATCTCGGATATGCGCGTACTCAGATATTCAAGCCGCTGACCGTCAAGCTCAATTTTGTCGCATCTTTTTTCAAGCTCAGAGGCAATGTCCGCAAGCTCTATCTCCGCAGCCGAGAGCCGCTCATAGAGCTCGTTGACGCTCTTGTCTGACTCCGTAAATCCCGATATTTCACGCTCCGCCGAAGCGATAAGGTCGTCGGCAGCCTCGTCTCCCGAGATGAGCTGTGCTGCATTGCGGAGCGCTATTATCGCATTCTCGGCATTTTTCGCTGTCTCGTATTCCTTTTCGAGCGTATCGTCCTCGTCCGCCTTCAGCTCGAGCGGACCTATATCGTCAATGATAGTGTTGAGGTAACGGCTTCTCTCGACGCGCGATTTTTCCTCTTTTTTAAGCTCACCGAGCCTGCGTGCAGTATGCTGTAATTCGCGGAAAGAGCTGCGGTAGCTCTCAAGGAGCGCGTCGTCCCCGCCGAAATCGTCGAGGATATTAAGGTGCTTTTCGCTGTCGAGCAGCACCTGATTGTCGTGCTGACCGTGAATGTTTATGAGCATTGCTCCCACGTCTCTGAGCACCGCCGCTGACGCAGTACGCTGATTGATACGTGCCGTACTTCCGCCGTCCGCACTTATCTCACGGGTGAGGGTTATCTCGTTATCATCATGGGAGATACCGAGCTCATCGAGCTTTGCTGTGACCTCGTCGGAGAGGTCGGTGAAGAGTGCGGTAACAACAGCCTTGTCACAGCCCGTGCGGACAATGTCCTTTGTCGAGCGCTGACCGAGCACCGCATTTATGCCGTTTATAAGTATCGACTTGCCTGCACCCGTCTCGCCCGTGAAGATGTTGAGCCTCGGTCCGAGCGGTATAGTTGCCTCGCGTATTACCGCAAGATTCTTTATATAAATTTCCTTCAGCATTTACTTCAAACCCTGCCTTTTCGGAAAGATCTCGCCCATAAATTTCTTTGCGAGCCTTCTTGCGTCGGCTTCGCTCCTTACGAGAATGAAGATAGTATCGTCACCTGCAATGGTGCCGACTATGTCATGGTGAGCAGCCGAGTCGATAGCCGCACAGGTGCCCTGCGCCATGCCTGCCCTGCACTTTACGACTATGGTGTTCATCGCGTAATCGACCGACAGCACCGATTCCTCAAATATATTCTTTTCATTCACAGCCTCCGCGGGAAGCGTGTACCTCACAACGCCGTCCGCGTCATGCTGCTTTACGAGCGAGAGCTCCTGTATATCACGCGAAAGTGTCGCCTGAGCGGTCTTTATCCCTCTCTCCGCAAGCAGCTCTATCAGCATTTCCTGCGTGCCGACCGCCTGTTTTTCGATTATTTCAAGTATTATTTCCTGTCTGCGACTTTTCATTTTCTTCTCCGTTATTTTATCGGCTTGCAGAGCTTTCTGCAAAGTGATTCATGGAACGAATTTCCGATAATATCAACAAATCTGATATTGTTGCGTCCGCGCCTTATCTCCGCGGATTCGCCCTGTCCGAGCCCCATGCTCATCTCTCCGTCGATGCTCAGCACCATGTTCATTCCCGATGTCGTATTTGTCAGTCTCAGCGAGCTTGAAGGCGAAAACAGCGTCGCCCTCGAAAAGAGCGAATGCGGACAGATGAGCGTCATTTCTATGCATTCAAGGTCCGGCTCGATCACAGGTCCGCCTGCCGAAAGAGCATAAGCCGTCGAGCCCGAGGGAGTGCTGAAAAGGACACCGTCCGCTCTGTAACGCCCGATGAGGTAATCGCCTGAATACACGTCAAAGCTGCTTATCCGAAAGCTCTCCGACCTTGCCGCCGCCTCATTTATGGCTGTATACGTGACATCTCCCTCGCTTCCGTGGCAGGTGATGTCAAGCGTCATGCGCTCTGTTAC
>ONNL01000131.1 GCA_900319195.1 uncultured Ruminococcus sp.
AAATTAAAGTCTTTGAAAAGGGGTTCGGGGAAAAGCTTTCCTCAGAAAGTTTTTCCCCGATAAAAACGTATGAACTTTTATGTGAGTGCCACGGTCACTCGGGGAGCATTCTGTCGCTTATCGGCAGCAGCCGAAAAGCTTGCAGAGCATATTAAAAATGTTTGCGAAACACATAACCGATTACCTCCGTTATTTATTTCCCCTTGGGATAATTACATTATAGCAGAGGTTATTCGTTAAATCAATATTAAATCAATGTCAAATTTTTATCCAATTATTTCTGATTCAGTATCCAAACTCCGCAGGCAAGGTATGCCGCGAAAATCGACCACATTAAATATGGCAGGTTCATAAGTCCCGCTTTTTTGCTGATGCGATAGAATGAGATGATCATTCCGCCGACAAGTGCCGCGAGGAGTATCGCCGCGACTGCCGCCAAGCCGAATGCTCGGAAGCGGAAGAAAATAATACTCCACGAAAAATTCACCGCAAGCTGCATTACATAGAGCCGAAGTGCAGGAGCGCTGTCCTCGCTCTCGCAATGTCTGAATATTATGTAGGCTGAAGCTCCCATCAGCGCGTACAGTATCGTCCATACGACAGGAAACACCACGCCCGGCGGAGAGAGCGGCGGACTTTTCACCGTAGAGTAGAAGTCGCCCATATTTCCCGAAATGAGAGCAGAGAGCGCTCCCACAAGCTCTGTCCCCACTATGAATATTATGAGGTCTGTGAGACTGAATTTCTTCATAAATGTACCTCCGTAGACTGCTTTATGGTACATTTTATGTCGGGAAATCCGCTGTTATGACTATTTGAGAGGTATCACGCCGTCAAACATCGCGTAGAATTTCATCGGGATATGCTTGTCTATATGGCACTTGCCGAAAAACCACTTCTCATAGGTGCAGACCTTTATCATGTCCTCAAAGAATGCGTGCATCTCAAGCCGCTCCAGCACATCTACCCCGAGGCAGTCCTTCAATGAGGCAGGCGGCTCGTGTGTTATCACGTAGTCGATCTTATAATCGTACTCCCTCAGATTATGTATGCCCTCAGCTATCTCCTCATCAGAGGGCTGTTCACGCTTCCACCACTTCTCATCGGAGCGGAAATCATAGTCCTGACTGTGACCTCCGCCAAAGGTGAATATGCGCTTGCCCTCTATCTCAAAGACCTGTCCGCGCATGAGGTGAATTATGTTTTCCGCAATCATATGCACCTTTCCGCCATTCCATTCGGTGACTGGATAGCCCTCAAGCAAGTCGAAATTCTCGTGACAGCCGTCCACAAAGGCTATTGTGTAGTTCTTTGACATGAGCCTTTTCAGGTCATTGTGCTCACGGCGGCTGTCGTCCCAGAGAAAGCCGAAATCGCCGCAGACTATCAAAGTATCGCCTTTTTTGAGCTTTTTCATCTGCTTGTCCCTGAATCTGCCGATGTCCCCGTGTGTATCTCCTGTCACGTAAATCAATTCCGTTACCTCCGCGTGTTTATTTATATTAATAGTATACCACAAATATAAAAAAAGTAAAGAAAAAAATTTTTTTGAAAAAGACTTTAAAAATCCTGAGAAATCTGTTATAATATATATTGATATGCTTTGCAGACCTTTTTGCAGGCAAAAATCATTTCTATCGAGGGAGTTATTATGAAAAAATTCTTATCCGCTGTCCTTTCGGTGATACTTCTTGTACCTTTTATCAGTACACCGAAGGCTAATGCTATAAATTTCGCAATGAAAGATACTGTCACCAGTGAGGCGGCTATCCTTATAAATCTCGACTCCAACGTTGAGATAACCGAGAAGAATGCTGACACAAAGGAAATGCCCGGTCCGCTCGTGAATATCATGACGGCTGTTATATGCCTTGAAAACTGCAAGGACCTCACCGAGACAATTACCATCGACCCCGAGGTCTATCAGAGCGTCTATGAGGACGCCTACACTAACGACTGCGCTGAGGATATTCCCCTCTGCGACCTCTGCGACGGCGATACTCTTTCAATTAGTGACCTGCTCTACTGCATGATGCTTACCTCATCTGTTGAGGCTTCGCAGTCCCTTGCATATCACGTCGGCGGCGACAGCGTCTCAAAATTCGTTGAGATGATGAACGAAAAGGCTAAGGAGCTCGGCATGACCTCCACCAACTTCACAAACCCCACGGGTATGTACAGCAAGGACCAGTACACGACAGCTCGTGACATGGCTAAGCTCACTCAGTATGCACTCAGCGTTCCGCTTTTTGAGACTATCTCCACCACCTTCTCCTATAATCCGACAGTCCCGAACATCGAGAGGCACGAGAATCAGAACGAGTGGATATGGACACACTCCAACATCATGATGGACCCCGAAAACGAGGACTTCTACTACATCGGCGCAAAGGGCATCAAGACCGCTAATCTCAAGGCAGGCGGACGCAACATCATCACTATGGCGAGCCGAGACGGAAACAACTACCTTGCAATACTGATGAAGGCTCCGCTCAGCGACGCCGACGGAAACAGCGTCTACTATCACCTCAGCGACGCTACAAAGATGTTTGACTGGGCATTCAACCACTTCTCATATCAGGTCGTGCTCGCAAATACCGCGGAGGTCGGCGAGCTGCCCGTAACTCTTGCGGACGGCAACAACTACGTCCTCGCAAAGCCCGAAAAGGAATTCTCTCTCCTGTGGTACGACGACATCGACACCTCGCTCATCAAAAAGGACAACATCACCTGGTACAAGGACTCCATACAGGCTCCCGTCAAGAAGGGCGAGCCGCTCGGAGAGGTAACGCTCGAATATTCGGGAGAAGTCCTCGGCACTGTAAAACTCGTGGCTGTCTCTGACGTTGACCGCTCGACTCTGAAATATAACATCGAAGCCGCAACACGCTTCAAGGACTCTGAATGGTTCAAAACAGCGTTCAAGATATCGGGGATACTCTGCCTTGTATATATTCTGCTCTGCCTGTACTCATGGCTCGTATTCAAGAACAAGGGCAGACCTGTCAAGCCGAAGTATGCTGTTCCGAAAATGGATAAAAAGAGCAAGAAGAACAAGTAAGTCTGTATAGAAATGAGATAAGCCTGCGGTATTAGACAGCTTACCTTAACGGAAATAGTGGGTTACCGAGCTCAAAAGTATGGGCTCGGTAATTTTATGCCACGATTCTGCCGGAGTGGGTTCCCCTTCTGCCGCAGGCTTTTTTATATGATGCAGGCGGCGATACACCGCTTATATCACGATATATGAAGCATTTGAGTAGCCGACGATACCGTTATACCCGACAACGTACCAGTCGCCGGTCCTGCCGCTTATCATCACCTCTGCACCGTCGGGCATTGAACCGATTATATTCCCGGAAAGGCTCGGGTAATCACGGATATTCAGGTTGCTTCCGCCTGCCGCGACAGTCCCCCAGCGGACAGCTCCCGCAGGCACGAACGGTATACCGAAATAGTCACAGAGCGAATTCACGATATTCTGCGCGATGACTCCGAGATTGCTTTTCAGCCACGCTTCATCGGCATAGTTGTCATGATAACCGAGCTCGCACAGCACCGCTACCGCCTTAGTCCTCAGCACCTCACCGAGACTCTGCGTAGGGACGGCTCTCACCTTATCGGGAAGCGGATAGATACGCTTCATATTGTTTGCTATCGTATTGGCAAGCCGCTCGCTGTCAGCACTGCGCGGTGCAAAATAGATGTCCACTCCGCGAAGCCGCCCTGCAAGGCTCTCGGGAGCGGCATTTGAGTGGAGCGCAAGATGTACGTCATAGTAGTCCGCATTGGAATCCGCTATCGCACCGTTGACATTGCGGACAGGGTCGTTGCGCATATACTTTATCCCACACGAGCGCAGATACGGCTCTATGCGGTCAGCAAGAAGGTTCATGTACTGCTCCTCATTGCCCGAGGTCGCATAGCTGTTCCACTCCTGCGTTGAGGGACTTAAAAATACCTTTGGCATAATAACATTCCTTTCAGTAGATTGAGAATCATCTCAGAATATTATATGCCAAAGGTATTGATGTTGTTATTTACGGGTAAGCTCGTCATAGACCGCTGTGCTGATTTTTGAAGCCTCGTAGGTCGTGCCGGCTCCGCATATCTGCGTGAAATACAGCACGGCTATCCTGTTCTCCGCGTCGGCACAAAAATATGTGCCCGTCCAGCCGTCCCAGCCAAATTCTCCGTTGCAGGTCTTTATCTCCGACTTCTCCACATCGGTCATCACGCGCATGAGACAGCCGTAATTATAGCCGTTTAATCTTTCCCACATACTCGCCCTCTGAGTCTCCGTGAGCTTCGGTGAGGTCATATAGCTGAACGCCCTTTCGCTCATGATACGCACTCCGTCAAGCTCGCCGCGGTTCGCAAGCATACACGCAAATTTTGCGTAATCGTCAATGGTCGAGACAAGTCCTGCTCCGCCGGACTCAAATGCAGGAGGCTCTGAATAATCGGTAAGTCCGAGGTAATTGTTGTGGTCGCGGACAAGCTTGCCGTCCTGCCAAGAGTACAGTCCTGCGAGTCTGCTGCGCTTGTCCCTCGGGACATAGAAGCCCGTGTCCTTCATGCCGAGCGGCTCGAATATGTTCCTTCTAAGGAAGTCGCCATACTTCACTCCCGAGACTCTTTCGACTATACCTCCCAGTATATCGGCGGATATGCCGTAATCCCACCTCTCACCGGCTCTGAACGAGAGCGGGATCTCCGCTGCCTTTTTGCAGAGCTGCTCGGTAGTGACCTCTCCGCAGCCTGTTTCCTTTATACTGTCCTCGACCATGTCGAAGAGCTTACCTGCCGCACATACCGACTTATTGAAATTATTCGCGTAGGGTATACCGGAGGTCATGGTTAGGAGCTCTATCACCGACAATCTGCCGTCAAAGTCGCGCACCTTGCCGTCGCTGCAAAGGTAACGGAGCTGTGCATACTCGGGAAAGATGTCAGCGACCTCTGTCTCGGGTGTGAGAAGTCCGCGGTCGAAGAGTATCATGACAGCAGCGGACGTTATCGGCTTTGTAAGTGAGAACAGTCTGAAAATACGGTCACGGCTCATCGGGACATTGTTCTCTCTGTCCGAGAAGCCGAAGGAGCCGCCGAAAAGCTCCCTGCCGTCCCTGAATACGCAGCAGTTTGCGCCTATCATACTGCCATAGCGTATAGAGGTCTCGATAATATCAGAAATAATTTTTTCCATACAGAACACTCCTTTTCAACACCTATTATAATAGAAATATCCGCTGATGTCAACAATAAATTGCTGCCGCCTATTGACTTTTATCATTTAAAGTGATATACTATTAAACAGTAAATGTTTTGGAGGCATATTATGAAAATTCTTGTAGTTGGACTCGGTCTTATCGGCGGCTCGCTGTGTAAGGCGATAAAAAAATATACAGACCACACTGTTATCGGTCTTAACCGCACAGAATCGACAGCTGTAACGGCTCTCAGCGACGGTGCGATAGACAAGATATACGAGGAGGGCGACTCCCCAGACCTTGTTATCATCTCGCTTTTCCCCGAGGCTTCGGAAAACTGGCTCCGCGACCATGCCGCAAAGCTCAACAAGAACGCTCTCATCACAGAGGTGTGCGGCATTAAGGGACAGTTCTCACACAGAATGAAAAAGCTTGCCGAGGAAAACGGTCTCAGATATATCGGCATTCACCCAATGGCAGGTAAGGAATTCGGCGGCTATAAAAACAGCTTTGCGGAACTTTTCCAGAAGGCGAATTTCATAATCGCTCCCTTTGCGGACAGCGCAGACAGCGATATTGAGCTGCTCAAGGGACTCGTCACCGAAATTGGCGCAGGCAAGATAGTTGTCACCTCTCCCGAGGACCACGACAAGATGATCGCCTACACCTCTCAGCTCGCTCACGTTGTTTCGAGCGCATATGTGAAAAGTCCCGAGCTCGCCCTCGAATGCGGATTCAGCGGTGGCAGCTTTCAGGATATGACCCGTATCGCTACCATGAACGAGAATATGTGGACGGACCTCTTTATGCAGAACCGCGAAAATCTGCTGTTTGAGCTTGATACTCTCATTGACAGTCTCAAAGAATACAGCGACGCTCTCAGAAACGGCGACGCTGAAGCTATGGTCTCGCTCATAGCAGAGGGACGCAGGCTCAAGGAGGAAAACCTCAGAAACAGACTCGGTCAGCCCAACTGAAGCTGCTCCTCAAAATCGGGTCTCGGAGCGTGTATCTCCTTATCATTCAAATATGCAAGCGGCGAATCGGACGGCAGCTCAAACCTCAGTGCATACGCACAGAGCGCCTGTCTGAATACGCCGTTTCTTTTGTTTACGGCTATATTTCCGTATTTTCCGTCACCAAGAAGTGCACAGCCTATATGTGCCATATGTGCGCGTATCTGATGAGTACGTCCCGTGAACAGCGTTATCTCGGCAAGTACAAGTCCGCGGCGCTCTGAGAGCACCTTATAGCCTGTCCTTATCTCCTTATAGCCGTCCCTGTATTCGTCGGAGATGACTACGGTGTTGTGCTGAGTGTCCTTGAAGTGATAGGCGGTGATGATGTCCTCGTCCTTCGGCGGACGCGAAATGAGCACGCAGTGGTATATCTTCCTGAGACTGCCCGAGCGTATGGCAGCATTCACCTCTCTGAGAGCGGCGGCATTCTTCGCAGCGGTGACAAGTCCCGAGGTATTGCGGTCAAGGCGGCTGCACAGTGCAGGCGAAAAGGAATTCTCGGAATCCGGAGCGTACTCGCCCTTATTATATAGGTAGTGCCTTATGCGGTCAATGAGAGTGTCCGCGCTGTAATTGCTGCCGGGGTGGGAATCTATACCGACGGGCTTATTGACTATAAGTATATTTTCGTCCTCATAGACAGCGTCAATCTCGGCAGGGACGCTCAGAAAGCTCATATCCGCCTTTTTCTCCGCGGCAAAGCTGTCACTCACGTAAATACGCACAACATCGCCCTCGCTGAGCTGTGTCGAGACCTCACAGCGCTTTCCGTTGATCTTGATGTCCTTTTTCCTTATAAGACGATACATCATGCTCTTGGGAAGGTCGGGAAGTGCCTTGGTTATGAACTTATCGACACGCTGTCCGCAGTCATTGCTGCCTATTTTAAATTCTACCATATTAATATCTCCTTAATATTAAAGATATATACAAACTGTAAAATGTTGAAAGCCTTGATCTCAATCGGGCAATATTTACAAAAAGATTACAGGATATTCATGTAATCATACAAAGTTGAACTCTTTTTTCTTTTAATTATGGTGATTTCTTGAATTTTCTGATGATTTATGATATAATGGATAACACAGTTTGTAGGACGGCTCATCGAAGCAGTCTGAAGGGGAATGAAACGCGGGCGGCGTTTCGGAATGAAAATGAAATATTCAGAGATCATTAAGGAGTTCGATTTTTATGAAGCTTTACAGGAAACTGATTTCTGCGGTAATGTCCTGTGTTATCGCGGGCTCGTCCGTTGCGGCGGGATTTTTCGGAAGGGCAGCCTTTGAAACTACTGCCGCTTCACTATCTTATAATACCATAACTTTGGAAGAAAGTAAAGGGGAATCTGAAACAGAAGCTCCTGTTACGACCGTGGCAGAAGCGGTGGCTGCAACTGCTGCGGCAAGTGAGGCACCTGTTACAACAGCACCTCCCACAACAGAGGCTCCTGCTACAACAGCTGCTCCGACAGCGGTGGTCACGGTAACTACCGTCCCGAGTGCTGACGCTAACACTCCCTATGACGTTATCGGCATACACGAGGCTTACATGATATACCTCGCAAGCACTACGACAACCACCACGACAACGACTACCACTACGACCACAACAACTACTACCACCACTACAACAACTACCAAAAAGGTAACGACCACAACAGTAAACTACAAAAAGACCTCGAAGGGTATCGACGTTTCTCAATGGCAGGGCTCTATAAACTGGAGCAAGGTCAAGGCAAGCGGTATCGACTTCGCAATTATCCGCGCAGGCTATGGCAGACTTGCTTCACAGAAGGATCCGACCTTCGATACTAACATGAAAAACGCCCGTGCGGCAGGCATCAACTGCGGCGCTTACTGGTACAGCTACGCTACCTCCGTTGAGGAGGCAAAGGTAGAGGCTGATGTATGCTACTCGATAATCAAGAATTATTCCTATCAGTACCCTATCTTCTTTGATATTGAGGATCCCTCACAGGTCAATCTCTCGGCAGTTGAGGTCTCTCAGATAGCTGACGCATTCTGTTCAAGACTTCGCAGCAAGGGCTACTACGTAGGCATTTACAGCTACACGAACTTCCTCACGACTAAGATATACACAACAGTCCGCGATAAATACGACGTCTGGGTAGCTCACTTCGACGTTGCAAAGCCAGATTACAACAGAGAGTACAGCATTTGGCAGTACACAAGCTCGGGTGTTGTGGACGGCATTACCGAAAATGTTGTCGATCTCGATACATCATATCTCAACTACCCGGCTATCATTTCAAGCGGCAAATTCAAGAGCTACAAATACAGTGCCGAAGAGACCACAGAGGAACCGACCGAGGAGCCGGTAACGACTACAACGGTCACAACGACAGTCTCGAACACCGACCATGTGACATTCAGCGGTATCGAAAACGGTGTGAATGTCTCCGAATGGAACGGCAGCATTGACTGGAGCAAGGTCCGCACGGCAGGCAACTCATTCGCAATTATCCGCGCAGGCTACGGCAACCTCGCTTCACAGCGGGACTCAAAGTTCGAGGAGAACTACAAGGGTGCACGTGAGGCTGGAATGAACGTCGGTACATACTGGTACAGCTACGCGACAACTCCCGAAGACGCTGAGCTTGAAGCAAAGGCGTGTCTCGAGGTGATAAAGGGAAAGCAGTTTGAATACCCTGTTTACTACGACGTTGAGGACCCGAGCGTAACAGGTCTCAGTGCTGAAGAAGCAACAGCAGTCGTAAGAGCGTTCTGCGAGGCGCTCGAAGAAAACGGATATTACGTTGCAGTAGGCAGCTACGCTGATTTCCTCAACACCAAGATTGACGAGTCAGTATTCGACGACTTCGACATCTGGGTAGCTCACTTCGGCGTTTCCAAGCCCGATTTCAACAAGAGCTTCGGCACTTGGATGTACACTGCTGACGGCGAGGTAAAGGGCATAAACGGCTATGTCAACTGCGATTACTGCTATAAGGATTACGAGTCCATCATGAAGAACAACAGTCTTAACGGATTTGAAGAATAATCACCAAATGCATACCGTTTGCGCGGTATGCATTTTTTGGATAAAGGAGCAGAAATGATTGAATTTATTATCGGTCAGGCAGGAAGCGGCAAGACCGTGCTCATGACCGAAAGGATAAAAGCAATGTTCTCGGGCGGCGGAAATGAGTGCATAATCGTCCCGGAGCAGTATTCCTATGAGTTTGACAAAATGCTGTATTTCAGGGTCGGCGCGGAGCGCTTCAACGACCTCTATTCCCTCACCTTCACAAGCCTTGCACGTCAGCTCTTCCAGCTCTACGGCGACCCCGACAGAAACGGCGAATATGCCGACGACTACGACAGAATGATACTCATTTATCAGGCGCTTGCATCGGTCAGGAGCACTCCCGGGGGAATGAAATACTTCCTCAGACAGAGCACCTGCGGCGGATTTGCCGAGAGTGCACTAAAGCTCATCGGAGACCTCAAGCGCTCGGGAATTACAGCAGAGGAGCTGTTTCAGCACTCTGCCCTGCTCGACAGCAGGCTCATGGACAAGACCTCCGACATCGCTGCCGTTTACTCAGAATACGAGCGGCTCATGCACGAATACGGCTATAAGGACAACCTCGACAACATCAAAAAGGCTGCCGAGACTGCCGCTCTGCACAACTGGTTCAAGGGGAAAAATGTCTTTATCGACGAGTTTGAGAGCTTCACGGGCGACCAGCTCGAAATGCTGAAGGTCATTTTCTCCGAGGCGGAAAACGTCGTTATCACGCTGAAAACCGATGATGTAAACGCTGAGGAATTCACTCTCTTTGAGACTGTCAACAACACATACCGCAAGCTCGCTCAGCTCTGCCGCGAGGTCGGGTGCAGACAGAAAATAACGTCATGCGACAGGAGCTGCCGATTCCGCTCACCCGACCTTGAATACCTCAGCAGCCACATCATGAGAGACCTGCCCAACAAGCCCGACGACGCTCCGAATGCCGATAATATCAGCATTTTCGAGGCAAGAGATATGTACAGCGAGGTCGAGTACGTGTGCGCGTCCATAAAGAGAATGCTCTGCGCGGATAAGTCCCTCAAATACAGCGATATTGCGGTTATCTCCAACAATATCGAGACCTATGCCGACATTCTCAAATCAGCGTCGGCAAGGTACGATATCCCCTATTTTCTGAGCATTGAGCGCTCCGTCAGCCATACTCCCATAATGGTTTTCGTGACGACTCTGCTCGACATTCTCACCGCAAGGAAAATTCGCTCGGAGTCCGTTTTCCGACTCATGAAGTGCGGCATTCTCGACCTTGAGCTGACCGACGTGTCCGCTCTCGAAAACTACTGCACAAAATGGGGGATCGACGGCGATAACTGGTGCGGCACCTTCAGATCTGCCGACGACGAGCTTGATATGCTCGAAGGGCTCAGAAGCCGCATTATTTCGCCTGTTATGAGACTTCGCAGTGAGGTCGGGCACAAGCACTCCGCTGCGGAATACTGCGCCCTCATCTATGACTGCCTCGTGGAGTGCGACGCTGAGAAGAACACTGCTCGGCTCATGGGCAGGCTCATAAAACAGCAGCGCGACTACGACGCGGCGGAGCTCAAACGCATCTGGGCGTGTCTCATTGACATTCTCGACAGCATCACAAATACCCTCGGTGACAGCATTGTCACATTCAGCGAACTTTCGCGGATTATAAGGTCCATGATAGGTCGGATAACCTACTCGGTGCCGCCGCAGACTGTGGACTCCGTGACCGTTGCTTCCGCAAGAACGGCAAGGCTCAGCGCTCCGAGGGCGGTATTCGTAATCGGCACGAACGACGGGGATTTTCCCGCTCAGGTCAAAAAACACGACCTGTTCTCAGAGCCCGAAAAACAGCAGCTTGCTCTCGGCGGACTTGAGATCTCCCGTCCGCTCTCCGACCTCATCGCGTCAGAAAGGCTTATCGTCTACAAATCGCTGTCGGCAGCCTCGGAGAAGCTCATCATCACCTATCCCCTTGCTGACCTCTCGGGTGCGGCTAAATATCCTGCACAGATAATCGCACAGATAACCGATATTTTCGGCAGCGGCAGGGTCAGCTTCATCACCGATTCGCAGCTAACCACCGACTACTATGCAGTCACCATGCACTCAGCTTTCTATCACTATATGCAGGACAGAAAGCTCGGTGATTCGGCAGTTTCCTCGATTTACAGCATTCTGCTCGACGACCCCGAATACAAGCGCAGGATAACCGATGTACTCACGCGATTCGGCTATAAACAGCCGTTTACCGTCGATACTGAGACAATGGAGCGGCTGAAAAGCTTTGAACCGCTCTACCTCTCGCCTACCGATGTTGACAAGTACAATTCCTGCCATTTCAGCTATTTCTGCGAGAAGTGTCTCGCTCTGAAAAAATACGAGGAGATAGCGCTCGACGCTCGAAACGAGGGCAGTCTCATTCACAGCTGCTTCTACAACATCCTCAGTAGGCACAGCAAGGACGAATTCGTAAACCTGTCCGAGAGCGAGCTGAAAGCCGAGATAAACAGATACTCGGAGAAATTCCTCGCGGACACGCTCACCGACGAGCTGAAGGACGACGCTCGGTTTGCCATGAGCTTCCGCAAAATAACGGAGCGGCTCGGGAAAATTTTTGAGAATACGCAGCGAGCTCTCAGTGTATCGCAGTTCTCACCCGAGAGGTTTGAGATGAAGCTAAAGGGCGACAGCTCCGTGGAAATGCCTTTCGGGAACGGTCACAAGCTCCGATTTGCAGGCATTATCGACCGTATCGACACATGGACGGACGGGAGCGAGAAGTACCTGCGCATCATCGACTACAAGAGCTCCGAGAAAAACATCACTCCCGAAAAGCTCGGCGGCGGCATAAATCTGCAAATGCTGCTGTACCTGTTCTCCGTCACCGACAAGAACGGGCTCTACAACGGCTATATACCGTCGGGTGTGCTATATTCGCCCGTCAAGGTATCGAGCGTGACACCATCTGCTATGAAGAAGAAAAGTCCCGACGGCAGCAGCTTTGACACAAAGCTCTGTCCTAACGGTCTTGTGCTGAGCGACAGGGCTGTCCTCAACGCTATGGAGAACGGTATCGGCGGTAAATACATTCCCGCAAAGCTCGGCAAGGACGACATTATCGACGAAAAATCAAGCGTTATAACCTCTGAGGGAATGGCGGAGCTGAAAGCATTCACGGAGGAAATGCTCACGGATATGGCTGAATCGCTGCTCTCGGGCAAGATAGAAGCAGTGCCGCTCGTGCAGAGTACGAACGAAAAGCCGTGCACCTACTGCGATTACGGCGACATCTGCGGCAACTCGAATGCGGCTGTCTCACGCCGTCCCGACAGGGAGCTCACGAAGAAGGCAGAGGCTATACTCAGCAAAAAGACCGAAGAAACGGAGGAAAATCATGAACTGGACTAAACAGCAAAGCGACGCGATACAGGCTCGGGATTCCTCTGTCATAGTCTCGGCAGCTGCTGGAAGCGGCAAGACCGCAGTCCTCACCGAGAGGATAATCCGTCTTATCGCTGACCCTGAAAGTCACGTAAGAGCAGACAGAATGGTCATCGTTACCTTCACAAACGACGCGGCAGCGGAGCTCAAGGTGCGGCTCTCAAAGAAGATGAGGGAGCTCATCACCTCTCGCCCGTCCGACACCTATCTGCTCAAACAGCAGATACTCCTGCAAAGCGCTCACATCTGTACTATCGACTCCTTCTGTTTCGATTTTCTGCGCGACAACATCACCGAGCAGGGCATAACCTCGGGATTCGGCGTGCTCGACGGCAGCGACAACGAGCTCCTTCAACAGCAGGCAATGGACGAAATGCTCACGGAGTTCTGCACACAGTATCCCGACGACTACTCGCTGCTCTACGACAGATTCTGCGTCAGAGACGAGTCACAGCTCTCCGCTCCCCTTTTTGCTGTGGACAATTTTCTCTCGTCGGTGGCATTCCGCGAGGAGTGGCTCACCAAGGCTGAGGAGAACTACAATTGCAGCTTTGGTGAGTCGCCGTACTTCGACATAGCCGTGGGAGACAATATCTCGGCGCTTGAAGATGCCATGAAGGCTGCAAAGGACAACCTTGAGGTCGTGCTCGACATTTTCCCCGACAATACCAAAAAGTCGGCTCAGGCATACATCGAACAGGCAAGCGAGGACTACGCCTTTGTGAGCGCGGTCTATGAGTGCGTCAAGGAGCGGAAGCTCCCATTCGGAGAGAAATTCAAGGACATGAAGTTTGGTTCACTGAAGCCTGCGTCGGTCAAGGGCATAAACTCCGAAAAGCGTGAGGAGTACAAGAATAACAGAAATATCTTCAAAAAGCCTGTCAGCGAGCTGCTGAAGGTCGGAGAGGTATACACCGAGAACTTCACGGAGTCCGCCGAGGTCACTCCTATGATCGTGAGAATGATGAGGCGCTACTACGAGCTGCTGTGGGAGAAGAAGTGCGAGAAAAACTCAATAAGCTTCGACGACGGCGAAAGGCTCACCCTTGAGCTACTTGCGGAAAGGGACGAAAACGGCTTGCTCATGCAGTCCGATATCGCCCGAAGCACCGCGGAGCTCTACGACATCATCCTCATCGATGAGTATCAGGACTCCAACAACAAGCAGGACTGCATTTTCAAGCTGCTCTCGCGCAATTTCAAAAATGACGCGGACGGCAACGCGCTCTACGGCGACAATGTTTTCCTTGTAGGCGACGTGAAGCAGTCCATTTACGGATTCAGACTCGCTAACCCGAGGAATTTCATCAGCACACTTGAAAGCTCCGTCCCCTATTCGCCCGACAACAGCTGTCCCAACAAATACATCTACCTCAACCAGAATTTCAGAAGCTCCCCCGACGTTATCGACTTCGTAAACTACGTCTTTACGGGACTTATGACAAGGGAGCACAGCGGTATCGAGTACAACTCCGACGAAATGCTGTATTTCGGCGCGGAGACGTATCTGCAAAAGCCGAAAAAGAGCTTCCTCACCGACATCATTTTCATCAACGACGACAGCGGCGACGAGGACGATACTCCCGGCGAGAACAGTCCCGAGGTGCGATACACTGCTCAGAAAATAGCGGAAATGCTCAAAAACGGCGCTGAGACTGTCACTCCCAACGGCATAAGACCGTGCAGACCGTCGGATTTCTGCATTCTTGTGCGGACAAACGAACAGGTGAGCAGCTACATCGCGGAGCTTGAACGTATCGGTGTGCCCGTCCGCAAGGGCGAGGAGCAAGGCTATCTGAGGTCGCGCGAGATAACGATACTGCTCGATATTCTGCGGACTATCGACAATCCCCTGCTCGATATACCGCTCACGGCGGTGCTCACCTCACCGATGTATATGTTCGGAATGACGGAAATTGCCGAGATAAAGGCTCTCGACAGGGACAAGCCCATGTACGTTATCCTGCGCGGACTTGCAGGCGGCGAGTACCCCGAATTCCCGGATGTTACGGTAAGAAGCCGCTGTGCAATTTTTCTTGAGGCAATGGACAGCTTCCGCACGGACGCCGTGACCATGACGCTCGGGGAGCTTATCGGCAAAATTTACGACACCACCGACTTCATTTCCGTTATGCAGCTATACAGCGACGGCGACAAGAAAAGGGCGAATCTTCGTGCACTGATACAGTACGCGCAGAGCTACGAGTCATTCGCTTCATCGGACGGCACTCCCACGCTCAACGGATTTCTCCGCCACCTCGACAGGATCGACATGAACAAGGCTGTCAAGGGGAAGGGAGCGGCGGCTTCGGGCGACTGCGCTCAGGTCATGACACTGCATAAGTCGAAGGGACTGGAATTCCCGTTCGTTTTCATTGCTGAGACAAGCGGCAGGAGCCGCTCCGATTCCGTAACGGCTGTGTGCGCGGACGACGGTCTCATCGGCTATGTGCTCTATGATTTTGAGAATTGCAGCCGCTACAAGACCTTCCAGCAGGCATACATCTCCGCTCAGAAGGCTCAGGATAACCGCAACGAACGCCTGAGACTGCTGTATGTCGGTCTCACGCGAGCTAAACAGCAGCTCTTCATCAATCTGAAAACAGGTCATTCAAAGCTCAAGCTCATAAGATCTCTCATGGAAAAGCTTGCAGACGGCAGCCTTTCATATCCCGAAGCGGCGGCAGGTACAGACCAGCTCTCGCACTACATCTGGCTCTCGCTCATGAGGCACAGGGACTTCGCAGGCATTGCCGAAAGGCTGCCGTATGAGGACGGTGTGCTGAGCGAATATGCTCCTATCCCCGAGGCTGATTCCGACGAGGAGGTCTTTGTGACCGAATTTGCGGAGCTTACGGACGATTTCACGGAAATGGCAAAGAAAAAGCATAGGACCGCTCCTGCCGACGAAAAGCTCTGTGAGGAACTGCGGTCAATAATTAATGCGGACTACGATACCGAGCTCTCAAAGCTGCCCGCAAAGCTCAGTGTTACGCAGATCACAAAGAAATTCGACGACTCCGAAAACGACTTCGATTTCAGCCTGAAAAGACCACGGTTCATGTCCGAATCGCAGGGACTTACAGGCACGGAGCGAGGTACGGCTATCCACACATTCTTCCAGTACTGCGATCTTGAGTCGGCGGCGGCTGACCCGGTCCGCGAGATAGAGCGCATTGAACAGCTCGGCTTCATCAGCGCTCCGCAGGCGGCTTCTATCAGCACCGAAAACACTGCCGCATTTTTCGCAGGCGGTCTCTATCAGCGAATAAAGAGCGCGGCAAATGTATGGCGCGAGAAGAAGTTCATGATCGCAGTCTCGGAGACTGACATCAAGAATCAGCTCATGGAAAGGCTCAAAAAGTCCGACGGTATGATAAAGGGCATCATCGACCTCATGTTTGAGGAGGAGGACGGGCTCGTTATCGTCGATTACAAGTCCGACAGAGGTATCGGTGAGACTGCTCTTGCGGAGCGATATGCACAACAGTTACGGCTATATAAGTCGGCGGCGGAGCTTACAATGGGCAAAAGGGTCAAGCAGCTCCTGCTTTGGTCATTTGAGCTGCGGAAGGCAGTTGAGATAAAAATGTGAACGGTGTATTCATTATAAGCGGCGTTCGCATTTGCCTATTATACCACAAACCCTCTCTGTCAAGACTATACAAGCGCAGTCTGTGACTGCGGTCTTGACAGCAAGCTAAAAGAGCCTCCTTGTTCGCGGTAAAGTAATAATTAACAGGAAATCTTTCTCCGCGTCTCTTGCTATTTCTTCATTTTTATGTTATTCTGTCATTAACTTCCTGTACAATCCTACACAATACTGTATAGTCCTGTACAATCCCGAAAAATCGGCACTTTTCTTGGTAGAAGCCCAAAAAGCCCGAAATCACGCAAAACTGAAAAAATCTAAAAATCATAAAAACTTGGTAGAAAATCGGTAGATGAACTTTTCTACCAAAGTTGGTAGAAAGCCTGTTGACAAGGATAGCGGATAGTGTTTCGTATCGAAGCGCTGTCCGCTATTTTTATGCCTAAAAATTGAATATGTGTACAACGCTTCTCAGCAATGAGGAGCGTTTTTCTTTTTCATATTGAATGTCAAGGAGGTCTTTCTATGCCCAACGCATTACCCGAAGCAAGAGCATTTGATGTGCCTGAATTTTTCAGGTTTCAGAAAAAGGAGCAGCGAGATGTTCTCGATGCTATGCTCAACAACGAAAACAATGACTACTCTACTGTCGATGAGTTGGCGAAGTCCGACAGGCTGTCGCAGTATTCCTATGAGGTGATCGGTGATGCCGTCGAGTATCTGACAGGCAGAGGTTTTCTTCATAAGGTCGAGAAGCCTTACGGGTGTGTCTATGCGGTGAACAAGCTCAGGATACCCCATATGATGTTCAGCTATACTTTGTAAAGGTCAGAGGTGAGAAAAATGGGCGCTGTGAGAAAAGAGAAAACGGTCAAGGATACCGTTTGCGAGATACATAAGTTCGGTGGCTATGCCGTTCTGAGCAACTGTTTTGTAAGGTCAACCAACTTAGATTGGAGTGCTATCGGTCTGCTTGCAAGAGTAATGGATCTGCCGCCAACGTGGAAGTTTTCAAAGGAAGGACTTATTGCAATACGCCCTGACGGTAAAACGTCCGTTGAAAGTTCACTTAAATTGTTAGAGGAATGGGGCTATCTCAAAAAGACTGTCCTTATGCCGAATGAGAACTCAAAAGGCAGAATACAGACAACATATGCTTTTTATGAGTAT
>ONNL01000136.1 GCA_900319195.1 uncultured Ruminococcus sp.
AATGATTAGTGGCTCATTATTTTTTTATCAAAACTGGCTCACTTTTTTATTAGCGCTGTGGCTCAGTTTTTTATTGACAAAGGCACCCGTAAAGACTAAACCGTCTTTCATAACTTAGGTGGTGCTATATGGGGAGAAAATTTCAAACTAAAGTTTTAGGAAAGGAGTTTGAGGAAGAACCATTTCTCAAAAGGGTTCTTCCTCAATAGAATGTACAAAGCTCTATATAAGTATCACGGTTAGGATACTCGTTTTTTTGTTGCTCACTGAGCCGCAAGTTCAAGCGCCTTGCTGTACTGCGAATCAATACCCTCGACCTCATTTGCGACCATAACATCGGGGACGATACCGACCTTATTGAAGCTCTCGGACTTAGAAGTCCTGAACTCAGCAACGGTCAGAATAACAGCACTGCCGTCCTCAAATTCGGTGGTCTCCTGCATTACACCCTTGCCGTAGGTCGTCATGCCGATAGTTGTTGCCTTGCCAAAGTCCTTCAGCGAAGCCGCGAAAAGCTCACCTGCACTTGCCGTATTTTCATTCATGAGGACATACATTGGCAGGTCAAGCTCGGAAGCGTCCGAGTAGACGATAGTTTTCGAGGTGCCGTCCTTGTACTCGGCAGTAGCGACAACTCCCTCGGGGAGAAGCGGGTCAAGGCACTCTTGAAGCGAATCCGTGAGTCCGCCCTGATTATTTCTGACATCGAAGATGATAGCCTTTGCGCCGTTTGCCGTGAGCTTTTCAAGTGCGGCAATGAACTGGTCGGGAGTATTCTCCTTGAAAGCGGATATCTTGATATATCCGACGTAGCTGTCGAGCATTTCACTCGTGACAGACACAACGTCGATAGTGCTTCGGGTGAAGGTGTACGCGGTATCGACTCCCTCATGTCTGATAGTCAGCGAAACGCTTGAACCCTCGGTGCCCTCGAGTGAAGCAACAGCCTCGTCGAAGCCTGTCTCGGTGACATCAGCGCCGTCCGTCTGGATTATCATATCGTCGGGCATTATACCTGCCTGCTCGGCCGGCGAGCCCTCAAGCACCTCGGTTATCCTGATATATCCGCTCTCATCGGGAGCGAGTGTGAAGCCGAGACCTACCGATTCGCCCGAGTCGCTCTTTTTGAGCTCGATGTACTCGTCTGCACTCAGATATTGTGAGTATTCGTCATCAAGTCCCTGAACATAGCCTTTCAGTATGCCGTCCTTGAGCTTTGACTCATTGATCGAGCCGTAGTAGTTGTCTCTGACATACGAATCGAGCGTCTGTATGGCGTCGTATTTTTTTGCCTTTTCATTGACATCTACAACATTCTTGTTGAAGCTCTGGAGCGAGAAAAACGAGGTCAGAATGAACGTGACCGCTATGGCAATGGCAATGAGACTGAGTGTAAGTCCGAGGCTGATTTTTTTATTCATGAATATCTACGCTTTCCATTAAGTGATAATAGGGCAACAGCTTTCTGCCGTTGCCCTTATAGTTATTATAGTGAATTTGCTTACGGACTGACGTATGCGAGCGGATCCTGTGCAACACCGTTTACGCGGACTTCAAAGTGCAGGTGGTCGCCTGTTGAGAAGCCTGTACAGCCGATGTAGCCGATAGTCTGTCCCTGCTGTACGTAATCACCGACTGAAACACACGCAGAAGCGAGATGTCCGTAGAGCGTTGAATATGTACCGTCGTGGGAGATTATTACATAGTTTCCATAGCCGTTTCCGCAGCATGATGATGACTTGGGGTAGTCATGCTGGCAGGAGTTGCTTACAGCAATTACAGTTCCCGATTTAGCGGCAACTGCCGACCTTCCGTGTATACCTGCGTCACCGATGTCGATACCTCTGTGGAGCGAGCCCCATCTGTATCCGTAGCCGCTTGAGATATAGCAGCATCCCGGTGCAGGCCAGCTGAATCCCGATGCAGAAGGTGCGGGGACTACATAGTCCGGTGTGCTGTCGCCTGTGGTATCGTCGGTGTTGTCTGTGGAGCTGTCCTCTTCCTGCTGCTGTGCCTGCTGAGCTGCCGCAGCCGCTGCTGCCGCTGCCGCTTCATCTGCGAGACGGCGCTGCTCTGCCTCGTATGCAGCCTGTGCCTCAGCCGCCTTACGTGCGATCTCAGCCTCGATGTCAGCCTGTGCCGCGTCGAGCTGAGCGTTAGCATTTTCAAGCTCCTGCTTATTGCTGTTTATGAGGTCCTGCTCACGAGCGATACGGTTTATCTCGTCTTGTGTGAGCTGCATTTTTTCGTTGAGCTCCTGGAGCTCCTCGTCCTTCTCAGCCTTCTTTGCAGCCTGTTCATCGAGCTGCATTTCGAGCGCGAGCTTTTCAGTGTTGAGGTCGTCCTTCGACTTGTTGAGAGCGTCGATATCGCTGAGTATCTCGTTTATGAGCTCGTCGTCATAGGCAGCCATGCGGTTAGCCATTTCTACTCTCGACATGATGTCATAGAAGCTTGAATCACCGAGGACTACAGAAGCAATGCTGTTGTCATTTGAAACATACATCGAGCAGAGACGCTGCTTGAACATATCTATCTTCTGGTCTATCTGGTCCTGATTATCTGCGATGTCCTGGTCGAGCTGCTCGATATTTGCTGTTGCAGTCTCGATGTCGTTGTTGATAGTATCGAGCTCGGTATTGAGGATAGCGATGTTATCCTGAATAAGAGCTATCTGGTTGGTAAGGGTCTGCTGATAAGCCTCCTCGTCGGACTTGCTTCCTGCAAGCTCGTCGAGCTGCTGCTGATACTCGGCTATCTTAGCCTCGTTTGCTGCCTTTTCCTCCTGTATCTCTGCGATGGTCTTTGCAGAAACATCTGTATCCCTTCCGTTATGCACGGTATAGCCTGCAAGGACTGTAAGTGAAAGTGCAGAGCAGAGAACAAAGGAAAGGACCTTTTTGAACATTCCTAATTTTGACATAAAGCTGCGGTAAGTGCCGCCGCCTCCTTTCAGATAATTGTGGATATCAGACGTCAATATGCTTTCTTGTACTGATAACGCTGCCCAAAGCCCCTATAACTGCGCCTGCGACAACGTAGGCGATAACAACATATATCATTATTTTGTCAAACGGGATAATGCTGCCGAAGCCGAAGGCGTTCATAAGTGAAGCCTTCTTCATCATCACCTTGTAGAGCGAGCGGTAAACTCCCCATGTTATGAGGAATGCGCCCGTACCCGCGAAGAATCCCGTTATCATGCCCTCAACGAAAAAGGGCATACGGATAAATGCGTTTGTTGCTCCGACGTACTTCATTATCTGTATTTCCTCACGTCTTGCAAAAACGCTTGCCTTGGTGGTGTTGGATATCATTATCATTGATACGACAGCAAGTGCGATTATGATTGCGCCTGCAATGAGCGAAACTACGCTTCTGAGCTCCTTGAGGAATTCAGCTACCTGCGGCGAAGCAGAGGCGCTCTGAACGCCCTGTATCGCTGTTATCTCGTTTGCCGTGTCGAGAATGGAATCATTATTCTTTACGATGACACTGAAGCCGTCGGGCATGAATTCCGCGTCGGACATATAGTCATCAATGATCTCCTTTGCACTGGGGAGCTTTTCCTTCTGTCTCTGGAGACCCTCTTCCTTGGAAATAAAGGTCACCTTATCGACATTTTCTATTTTTGAGATAGCCTCCTGTGCAGCCTTTACCTGATCCTCTGCCGCACCTACATTCATGTAGACCGCTATCTCGTTCTGGTCGGTAAGACCGAGTATCATGGAGTTCATGTTCAAATAGAACAGAATGGAAACTCCTACGAGAAGCAGTGAGATAAGCAGAACGCAGAAGGTAGCGAAAGCCATCATCTTATTTTTCCAGATATTCTCCACGCCCTGATCGGCGAGGTATTTCACACCGCTGAGTTTCATTTTGCACCTCCCGATCTCTTGCTGTTTATTGCAGCGATAACGTCGTCGGGGGACATATCCTCAAGCGGAATGTCAATGTTATCTCTTATAGCCTCGATAGCAGCGTCAGCCTCTCCGCCGAGAGCGTCGGGGTCGGTATTCTGCTCCTCGTTGTATCTGCCCGAGAAGCTGCTGTCGTCAAATTCCGTCTCACTTATCTGAGGCATTTCGGTAACAGCGTCATTCGGCAGTTCGCTCTGACCTGCAATGACTTCATCGAACACTATCTCGCCCTCGGTGATATTGATAATTCTTCCGCCGAAATGACGGACGAGGTCGTGCTCATGAGTTACCATAAGGATAGTAGTTCCCTGATCGTTTATGCCCTTGAGGAGCTCAACTATCTCGTATGAGAGCTCGGGGTCGATATTTCCCGTAGGCTCGTCGGCTATGATGAGCTGTGGGTCGTTTACGAGTGCTCTTGCGATAGCAACACGCTGTTTCTCGCCGCCCGAGAGTTCATCGGGGTAGGAGTTTGTCTTTGCGTGAAGTCCTACAAGGCTGATAACGTAGGGGACTCTCTTGCGTATGTATTTTATCGGCGCATCTATGACTCTGAGAACGAAGGCAATGTTCTCATAGACTGTCATAGACGGGATAAGTCTGAAATCCTGAAATACGAAGCCGAGAGTACGGCGGAATTCAGGTATCTTTCTTTTTTTGAGCTTGCTGAGGTTATAGCCGTTGACGGTAACAACACCGCTCGTAGCGTCTATCTCCTTCAGAAGCAGCTTGATCATGGTACTTTTTCCTGCACCCGATGAACCTACGACGAAAGCGAAGTCGCCGTCGTTTATCTTCAGGCTGACGTTATTCAGAGCGTCAACGCCGCTTGAATAGGTCACTGAAACATTTTTCAGCTCTACCACTGAGATCTACACCTTTCTTGGACAGATGCGAAATTCAGCTGACAGGGGAGTCGGATCAGAATTTCACAGGGTTTGCTGACAGGTACTTCTTGACCATAAGTGCGATCTTGAATACGATAGCGTGGTCGAATTCGCGGAGGTCAAGACCTGTGAGCTTCTTGATTTTTTCAAGTCTGTAAACGAGAGTATTTCTGTGTACGAACAGTTTTCTTGATGTTTCCGAAACATTGAGATTGTTCTCAAAGAATTTCTGAATCGTGAAAAGTGTTTCGTGGTCAAGGGAATCAATGCTTCCAACCTTGAAAACTTCATGGAGGAAAGTTTCGCAGAGAGTTGTCGGGAGGTGATAGATAAGTCTTGCAATTCCGAGATTGTCATAGCTTACTATAACCTTGTCGGTGTCAAAAACTTTTCCTACTTCGAGAGCCATCTGTGCTTCCTTGAATGAACGTGCAAGGTCTTTTACACCGACTACTGCCGTACCTATGCCGACATTGACTCTTGTGTAAAATTCGCTGCTGAGAGTATCGGCAATTGAACGTGCGAGCTTTTCAAGGTCCTTGGAATCAAGTGAGCTTTTGAGTTCCTTTACGAGAACTATATCTGTTTCCGTGATGTTGAAAACAAAGTCCTTGTTCTTGTCGGGGAAAAGATTCTGGATTACATCATAAGCCGAAATATCGTTTGCGGAAACGATTCTGATAAGGAATACCGCACGGCTTATTTCTGCATTGAAATGGAGTTCCCTTGCCTTGATTACGATATCTCCGGGGAGAACGTTGTCAAGGATAACATTCTTGATGAAGTTGTTTCTGTCGTACTTTTCGTCATAATACTGCTTGATGTTTGAGAGAGCAATGGCGAGTATGCTTGCGTATTTTGCCGCAGCATCGTCAACACCCTCAACAAATACGGCATAATCGGGCTTTACTCTTGAACCGAAAGGCTTGTATGTGAAGCCGTCACGGATAAAAATATCATGTGAATCGCTGAGGTCAAGAGAAACAAATTCGTTTGTTGTACCCACACGTGTAAGGTCGCTGCAAGCGATAATGGTTGCGGTTTCGTCAACAACGCCGATTGTAGCGTCAATTGAATCACGCATCTGATGAACTAAACCCTGAAATAATCTGTTGGACATAATCTGAACCCTTTCTTTATAAAAAATTTATACTTTTTTCAGGCTTTAAACAAGAATCAAGCCGTCAATAATGCCTCTGCAATATATTACAAATTGTAACATATAATTGTTAAGAAGCTATGAACAAACTGTTAATTTTCTGTTAAAAGCCTGCAACTATGCTAATTTTGTGTGTTTATAATTGTCTGAAACGTATAATTTAATTTTTAACTTGTAACCAAATAGTAATAAATAAATTACATCTTTTCGGGACAGTCTATTTTGAGAATGTCAAGGACATTTTTTATAACCTGTCTTACGGAAATGCAGAGCAGAAGCCTTGCATTTCTGAGCTGTTCGCTTTCTGCGTTTCTCACGCTGCACGCATCATAGAACCTGTGGAAAAGCGTTGCAAGGTCAATCGCATACTTTGTGAGCTTTGCGGGGTCATAGGTCTTTGCCGCAAGGTCAACCTCACGGGGCAGAGATGCAATATGCCTGATAAGCTCAATTTCACGGGGATTGTCAAGGAGCGTAAGGTCTGCGCTTTCGGGAATTTCAACACCCTCTGATTCAAGATTCCTGATAAGACTGCAAATTCTTGCGTGTGCGTACTGAACGTAGTAAACGGGATTCTGCGAGGATTTCTCAACCGCAAGGTCAAGGTCAAACTCAAACTGCGAATTTGCCTCACGGAGATTAAAGAAAAATCTTGCGGCATCAATCGGTATTTCGTCAAGAAGTGTGGAAAGAGTTATTGCTTTTCCGCTTCTCTTTGAGAGTTTTACGGTTTCACCGTTTCTTACAAGGCGAACCATTTGCATAATTACCACATCAAGTCTTTCGGAATCAACGCCGAGTGCCGAAAGTGCGGCTTTCAACCTCGGTACATAGCCGTGGTGGTCTGCGCCGAGTACATTTATAGCCTTGTCGAAATTTCTTGTTACAAGCTTGTCGTAATGATAGGCAATATCGGGGACGATATAAGTATAAAGACCGTTGCTTCTTCTGAGAACAAAATCCTTGTCAAGACCGTATTCAACGGCTTTGAACCAGACTGCACCTTCCTGTTCGTAGGTTTTGCCAGCCTTTGTGAGTTCATCGACAACCCATGCGGTTTTGTTTTCTGCGTGGATTTTGCTTTCCCTGAACCAGTTGTCATAGATGATTCTGTATTTTTTGAGGTCACGTTCAAGACCTGCGATATTCAGGGGCAGAGCGTAATCAACGAGGGCTTTTCTTCTTTCTTCTTCGGAAACGTCACGGATATCGAAAATATGCTCACGGTAATAATTTGCAGCGTGTTCGATAATATCCGTTCCGAGGTAAACATCTTCGGGCATTTCAAAATCCTGACCCTCTCCGCTTTGTGCGTAGATTTCCGCACAGAGTTTTTCGGTATCGTTCTGATTTTCATATATGAGCTGCTGACCCTTGTCCGAGCAGAGCTGCATATATCTAAGTGATAAGGATTTTCCGAATTTTTCAATCTGGTTTCCCGCATCATTGATATAGAACTCACGTTCAGCCTTATATCCTGCCCAGTTGAGGACGCTTGCAAGGCAGTCGCCGATAGCTCCGCCTCTTGCGTTGCCTATATGCATTGGACCTGTGGGATTTGCGGAGACAAATTCAACGAGGACTCTTTTGCCCTGTCCGAAATCTGTTTTTCCGTAGTTTTCTTTTTCGTTAAGTACAGTTTCAACGGAATCAGCAAACCATTTTTTTCCGAGGAAGAAATTCATGAATCCCGGTCCTGCGGTTTCGCAGCGTTCAAAAATTGAACCGTCAAGATTTATTTTTTCCGTTATGAGTTCGGCGATTTTTCTTGGTGGCATTTTGAAGGCCCTTGCACAGACCATAGCGGTATTTGCGGCAAAATCGCCGTGGGACTTGTCAGCGGGTATTTCAATTACGTATTCGGGGAGTTCCGC
>ONNL01000075.1 GCA_900319195.1 uncultured Ruminococcus sp.
GCTTCTTCTCGGGAGCTGTCTGTGTCGGCTTGGGAGCTTCGGCTGGCTTCTTCTCGGGAGCTGTCTGTGTCGGCTTGGGAGCTTCAACAGGCTTCTTCTCGGGAGCAATCTGTGTCGGCTTGGGTGCTTCAACAGGCTTCTTCTCGGGAGCTGTCTGTGTAGGCTTGGGTGCTTCAACAGGCTTCTTCTCGGGAGCTGTCTGTGTCGGCTTGGGTGCTTCAACGGGCTTTGTCTCATGAGCTTCATCATTTCTTGACGCATTCTGCTTCAGCGGCATATGCTTACTGAGCTTCGCCTTGACAACGTGGACTCTGTTCGGCTCAATGCCGTGTTCCTCATTAAAAAGCCTTATAGCCTTCGCAACAATGAACGGCTCGCCGCAGAATTTGCATATCCACGCATCTTTTTCGGGGTTTACCTGTACGGTCTTTCCGCACTCAACACATTTTGCATCGACCATTTTCATTAATGTCACCTCAGATCCTAATTATTCCGGAGTCTAAACTTTTCAGCATACAGCGATGTCCGCGGTCGAAGCGTCCTAAACTGCACGGCAGCCGAATTGTCAGTCACCATTTTATTTCATCGAAGCGGCATAAAGCCTCCCCGATAATTATACGTTTGTTATATCTTGGTTATATCAACCAGCTCAACATCATTGATAGTACGTCCCGATTCGAGCACCTTTGCAAGTGCCTTTGCGGTGTCGATAGCGGTAAGACTGCATATCGAGCGCTCTATCGACTTACGGCGCATCTTTACGCTGTCTCGCTCGGGCATACGTCCCTTTGCGGAGGTCGAGATAACATAGTGTATCTTTCCGCTTTCAAGAAGCGTTATCGCATTCGGCTCGCCCTCGGAGATTTTCCTTACAAGGTGAGCGGCTATCATATTCCTGTGGAGCACGCTCTGTGTGCCCGATGTCGCATAGAGCTCAAAGCCCATGCGCTCGAATTTATCAGCTATCGGGAGCACCTCGCGCTTATCGCTGTCACGTACCGATATGAGCACTCCGCCCTCGCGCTTGAGGTCGAAGCCCGCCGCAGTAAGTCCCTTGAGGAGAGCGTCCTCGAGATTGCGTCCTATACCGAGGCATTCACCCGTGGACTTCATCTCAGGTCCGAGCATTGTATCAACGTCCGTGAGCTTCTCAAACGAGAATACGGGGACCTTTACGGCAACATAGTCGCCTGCGGGATAGAGTCCGCTCTCATAGCCGAGAGATCTGAGCGTCTCACCGAACATTATCTTGGTTGCAATATCGACCATAGGAATGCCTGTCACCTTGCTGATATAGGGGACAGTTCTCGAAGAACGGGGATTTACCTCGATCACGAACACCTCATGATTGTAAACGACATACTGCACGTTCATGAGTCCGATAACGTGGAGCTCCTTTGCAAGGAGTCTTGTGTACTCAACGATTATGCGCTTGATACGCTCCGAGAGATGCTGTGCAGGATATATCGAAATGGAGTCGCCCGAATGGACACCTGCACGCTCGATATGCTCCATGATACCGGGGATAAGGAAGCCGCCCTCGCCGTCGCAGATAGCGTCTACCTCGACCTCTGTACCCATCATGTACTTGTCGATGAGCACGGGGTTCTCGATATTATGGCTGAGAATGATAGCCATGTATTCGTTGATGTCGGCAGGCGAGTGAGCGATTATCATGTTCTGACCGCCGAGCACGTATGAGGGACGGAGAAGCACGGGATAGCCGAGGTCCTCAGCCGCCTTCAGCGCCTCCTCTGTCGTCATTACCGTGTGACCTGCGGGACGCGGTATACCGCACTTTGCAAGCACTTCATCAAAGCGTTCCCTGTCCTCTGCCGCGTCTATCATGTCGGCAGATGTACCGAGTATCTTAACGCCCATGTCGGAGAGATGTCTTGTGAGCTTTATCGCGGTCTGTCCGCCGAACTGTACAACAACACCATACGGCTTCTCTGTCTCGATTATCGACTCAACGTCCTCGGGAGTGAGCGGGTCGAAATAGAGCCTGTCACCTGTGTCGAAGTCGGTGGAAACTGTCTCGGGGTTGTTGTTGCAGATAACAGCCTCATAGCCGAGCTCCTTCAGCGTCCATACGCAGTGTACCGAGCAGTAGTCGAACTCGATTCCCTGACCGATACGGATAGGTCCCGAACCGAAAACGATGACCTTTTTCTTGTCGGAGTGCTGACGCTCGATGAATTCCTCTGCCTCGTTCTCCTCGTCAAATGTGGAATAGAAGTACGGTGTCTCCGCCTTGAATTCGCCTGCGCAGGTATCGACCATTTTGTAGACTGCGCGTCTGCGGAGCGGACACTTCTGTCCCGAAATGCGCTCGATTGTCGTATCGAGGTAGCCGTACTGCTTTGCGATGTTGTACTTTTCCTCTGTGAGCTCGCCGTCAGCAAGCCATTTTTCGAGGTTCACAAGGTTGAGCAGCTTGTTGAGGAACCACTTGTCTATCTTTGTGATGTCGTGTATCTCATCAACTGTGATGCCGCGTTTAAGAGCCTCAAATACCTTGAACGAGCGCTCGTCGTCTATCTCGGAAAGTCTTGCGCGTATCTCCTCTGTTGAGAGCTTTGCGAACTTCTTCATGTTCATGGAGTCCACACCAAGCTCGATAGAGCGGACAGCCTTCATCATTGCCTGTTCAAAGCTCGTGCCGATAGCCATGACCTCGCCCGTCGCCTTCATCTGTGTGCCGAGCGTGCGCTTTGCATATACGAATTTATCGAATGCCCACTTAGGAAACTTGACTACAACGTAGTCGAGTGCAGGCTCAAAGCAGGCATAGGTCTTGCCCGTTACCTGATTGATTATCTCGTCGAGAGTATAGCCGATAGCTATTTTAGCCGCGGTCTTTGCGATAGGATAGCCCGTCGCCTTTGAAGCAAGTGCCGAAGAACGTGAAACTCGGGGATTGACCTCGATAACAGCGTACTTCATGCTTGTCGGATGAAGTGCGAACTGACAGTTGCAGCCGCCCTCTACCTTGAGCTCCTTGATGATGTTGATAGCTGCTGTACGGAGCATCTGATACTCGCGGTCGGTAAGCGTTACGGCAGGAGCGATAACGATAGAGTCGCCCGTATGGACTCCGACAGGGTCGAAGTTCTCCATTGAGCAGACTGTGATAACGTTGCCCTTTGCGTCACGTATCACCTCGAACTCTATTTCCTTCCAGCCGCTTATGCACTTTTCAACAAGTATCTGTGTGATAGGCGAAAGTCGGAGACCGTTGGTAGCTATCTCGTGGAGTTCCTCCTTGTTGTTGGCGATTCCGCCGCCTGTGCCGCCGAGCGTGAATGCAGGGCGCACAATAACGGGATAGCTTATTACCTCGGCAAAGTCGAGCGCGTCCTCGACAGTCTCAACGACCTTTGAGGGAATGCACGGCTCGCCTATCTTTTCCATTGTGTCCTTGAATGCCTGTCTGTCCTCAGCCTTGTGGATAGTTTCGGGGTCAGCGCCGAGGAGCTTTACATTGTGCGATTCGAGGAAGCCCTCCTCAGCAAGCTCCATGGAAAGTGTAAGTCCTGTCTGTCCGCCAAGGGTAGAGAGCAGACTGTCGGGCTTTTCTATTTCGATTATTCTCTTGATAACGTCAAGTGTGAGCGGCTCGATGTAGACCTTGTCTGCCATTGCCTTGTCCGTCATGATAGTAGCAGGGTTCGAGTTTACGAGTATTACCTCAAGTCCCTCCTGACGAAGCGCACGGCACGCCTGTGTGCCTGCATAGTCAAATTCGGCAGCCTGTCCGATAACGATAGGTCCCGAGCCGATAACGAGTACCTTTTTAATATCCTTTCTCAGCGGCATTTCAATCATCCTCCCTATCCATAGTCTTTACAAATTCATCAAACAGATATGATGTATCGAGAGGACCGCCGTGAGCCTCGGGATGAAACTGTACTGTGAAAGCCTTCGCGCAGGTATATCTGATACCCTCGCAGGTCTTGTCGTTTGCGTTGATGTGTGAAACGTGTCCGACCTCTTCGCTTATGCTGTCACCGACAACGGCATAGCCGTGATTCTGCGAGGTGACATAGGTAAGACCGCTTTCAAGGTCGATAACAGGCTGATTAGCTCCGCGGTGACCGTATTTGAGCTTTTCCGTTCTGCCGCCGTTTGCAAGAGCCATGAGCTGATGTCCGAGGCATATGCCGAATATCGAAATGCCGAGCTTTTCTATCTCCCTGATGTTCTCGATTATCTCGGTATTCTCAGCAGGGTCTCCGGGTCCGTTTGAAAACATGATACCGTCGGGATCAAGCTTCTTTACCTCCTCGGCAGTAGTTGTTGCAGGGACTACGATGACCTCACAGCCGCGCTTTACAAGCTCCTGACGGATATTTCTCTTATATCCGAAATCGAAGAGGACTACGCGGTATTTTGCGCCGTCATTCTTATAGGTAAGCGTTTCTGTATTCGTCACGGACTTTACAGCGTCACGTATCTCAAATGCCTTCACTTTTTCGAGGAGCTCGTCCTTTTTCGCATAAACGTCCTCGGTAGTGATGACACCGTTCATAACTCCGACCTCGCGTATCATTCTTGTGAGCCGCCTTGTGTCGAGGCCGCAGATACCTACGATATTGTGCTCCTTGAGGAAGTCGTCAACATTTCCCTCACATCTGAAATTCGAGGGAGTATTGCACCATTCGCGCACGATATATCCGCTGACGTATGATTTAGCGGACTCATTGTCCTCATGATTGACACCGTAGTTGCCAATAAGCGGGAAGGTCTGAGTTACTATCTGTCCGTAATAGCTCGGGTCAGTGAGAGTTTCCTGATAGCCTGTGAGACCCGTCGTGAAAACGACCTCACCGATCACAGTGCCCTCGGCACCGAAGCTCCTGCCCTCGAATACCTGCCCGTCGGCAAGCATAAGATAAGCCTTTTTGCCCATGTTGAATAACGACATTTTTACCTGTCCTTTCAAATCAGATTCTTGTATATTCCATCGCACCGCTACGCCATTGTAGAGATGCGGCTTCAAGCATATTTCTGCGGCAGCCGAAAGTTTGCTGACGGCTGCTGATTATTCGCTTTTTGGTGGTCGTCTCGGGTTGACGTTTGCGTATTTGCCCACCCTCACAAACACGATAGGCTGTCAAGACCGCGATCTATGATTGCGCTCTGTATAGTCTTGACAGGCTGAGTGTTTGTGGTATAATAGGCAAATGCGAACGCCACTCAGAAGAATAACCGTCTAAAACTCTGAATACCCGTTTTTACTTCAGATTGATATACTGACAGATGTCATCTCTCATGCGGATAGCCTCACGACGAGCTGCCTTTGCGAAGTCGCGCTCGTCACAGCCTTCCTTGCGGTAAGCGCACATAACTGCGCGTGAAGAGTTGACGATAGCTCCGAGACCATTCTCGTCGAATCCGCCGCTGAGACCCTCTGCTCCGCCGCCCTGAGCGCCATAGCCCGGCACGAGGAACATTGTGTGGGGAAGTCTCTTTCTGAGCTCAGTGAGCATCTGCGGATATGTCGCACCAACTACCGCACCAACTGCTGAATAGCCGTACTTTCCGCGGGTATCCTCGCCCCACTTCTCGCACATATCTCCCATTGTCTCATATATAGTTCTGCCGTCCTCGAGCTTTAAGTCCTGAAGCTCACCGCTTGAAGGATTCGAGGTCTTAACGAGCACATAAATGCCCTTGTCGCGCTCTCTGCAAGCCTTGAGCATAGGCTCGATCCCGTCAGTGCCGAGATAGCCGTTCACAGTAACAGCGTCCGCACCGAAGGGCTCTATCTCGTTGTCGCCTACCGTAACAGCACCGATATGTGCATTCGTATAGGCTTCCATAGTAGCACCGATATCGTTTCTCTTAGCGTCGGTGATAACGAACATTCCGTTGAGCTTTGCATAGCGGATAGTCTTTTCAAGCGTCTTGATACCGTAGTGACCGTACATTTCGTAATATGCAGCCTGCGGCTTGATTGCAGGCACGATGTCGTGTATCTCGTCGATTATCATCTGATTGAATGCAAAAAGTGACTTTGCTGCCGAGCGCAGCGTACAGCCGTCATCATTCTGATAGCGTCTCTTTATATACTCGGGTATATATTCAAGCTTGGGGTCAAGTCCGACAACTGTCGGGTTTTTAAGTTCAATAATTCTTTCAATAAGTCTGTCAAATGACATTCATATCTCCCTTTCATCGTAGCGTATTATTCCTTTTGATATCGTAACAAGCGGCTTGCCCATAAGAGTCATGCCCTTGAATACGGTATTATGCGATCTTGAATGCAGCCTCTCGGGCTCAACGGTCCATTTTCTGTCAATGTCTGCTATCATGAGGTCTGCGGTCTTTCCCTGCTGTATCGCAGGTATTTCGAGTCCGAGTATCTTCCTCGGATTCACACACATGAGCTCAACGACCTTTTTCAGCGTTATCTCGCCCGTATGGTAAAGTGCTGTGAGTGTCGCGGCAAACGAGGTCTCAAGTCCGACAACTCCGTTCGGAGCCTTTTCAAAGTCAGCCTTTTCCTCTGCAGTATGCGGCGCATGGTCTGTGATTATGCAGTCTATGGTGCCGTCCTTTATTGCCTCCGTTATCGCCCTTACGTCCTCTCGCGTCCTGAGCGGAGGGTTCATGCGGTAATCGGCATCGCGCTTTGTGAGCAGCTCATCGGTCAGCATGAAATAATGCGGAGCAGTCTCACAGGTGACCTTGACTCCCATTGACTTTGCAAAGCGTATCATTGCCGCGCTGTCCTTTGTGCTGACGTGGCAGATGTGTATCCTTGCGTCAACGGACTTCGCAAGTATCATCTCACGGGCGGTGATGTATTCCTCAGAGGCTCTGTCCATGCCCTTTACACCGAGCTTTTCGGAGACCTCTCCCTTGTTCATGATACCGCCGTTTATGATATTGAGATCCTCGCAGTGAGAAGCTGTGAGCAGTCCGTTTTGGTTTGAAAGCTCGAGTGCACGGCGCATGAGCTCGGCATTTTCAACAGGTCTGCCGTCGTCGGAAATGCAGATACAGCCTGCCTCCCTGAGTGCGTCAAAGTCGCAGAGCTCCTCGCCGCTCATGCCCTTTGTTATACAGCCGACGGGATAAACGTCCACTCCCGTGTCCTTAGCCTTGTCGATGATGTATCGTATAGTCTCGGGACTGTCACAGGGCGGCTTGGTATTCGGCATTGCGAGAACTCCCGTAACACCGCCTGCAAGTGCCGCAGCGCAGCCGGTAAGGACATCCTCCTTATGAGTCAGTCCCGGGTCACGAAAATGAACGTGCATATCAAATATCGAGGGCATGAGCACAAGGTCTGTGCCGTCGATGACCTGATCCGCACCTCTGTGAAGATTCTCACCGACCTCCTGTATAATGCCGTCGTCAATGAAAACATCGACTATTCTGTCTGTCTTTGCGTCAACAGCACGGACATTTTTGATGAGCAGTGAATTTGCCATAATAACCTCCATTATTGCTTTGCAGAGTTGTATATCGCAACGCAGTCGCTCCCGTCAACCTCGCTCACGCCGACCCTCACGACCTCCTCGTGCGAGGTGGGAAGGTTCTTCCCGATATAATCGGGACGTATGGGGAGCTCGCGATGACCTCTGTCAACAAGAACTGCAAGCTGTATAGTACGCGGTCTGCCGCGCTTCATAATGGCATCGAGTGCCGCACGTGCGCTTCTTCCCGTAAAAATGACATCGTCAACGACAATGACGTTCCTGTCCCTTATGTCAAAGTCTATCTCGGTTTTTTCCGCATGGTCACGCATCTCAATGTCGTCTCTGTAAGGAGTTATGTCGAGAACTCCGAAGGGCACCGCAGTATTTTCAAGCTCGGATATTTTATCCGCTATGCGCCTGCCGACGTTGACACCGCGCGAAAGAATGCCTATCACACAGAGGTCGGAGGCACCGCGGTTATGCTCGATAATTTCATACGAGATACGGGCGATAGCTCTCTGCATAGCCTTACCGTCCATAATAACGCGCTTCGTTTCCACACAACTCACCTCCGAACACAAAAAAAGCGCTTGTCCCTATATAAGACGAGCGCTTTTACAGTCATATAATTACAGCTATATCCGTATATTAGCCACGCGCCTTGTCAATCTCACGGGATCGTCTTAAAGGGCTGTTTCATAAACCGTTTCTATTATAGCATATTATTAATAGTAATGCAAGCATTTTTTCTGAATTTATAAAAGTTATTTTTGTTTACCAAGTCCCGTGCCGGCATCAGCTCAAGAGAGTACTTAATAAGCATTTATTGAGGCAGACTCTCTGAGCAAGGCTTTCTCGGATTTCTCGCCTGAAGGCTTTGCTTCAAATTTTTAGAGGTGCCCTTAAGAGATATAGCGCTAAGAAAACCTGCGGTCTTAATAGACTGCCATGCGCTATATCCCTTAAAAATTTCAAACTAAAGTTTTGGGAAAGAAGCTCGAGGGTGACCCCTGCGGTGCAGGGTGCGGGTGTCCGGTGGACGCCCAACGGAAGTGCCCTTGGGGTACACCTCTGCGAAGCAGAAGCACCGACCGA
>ONNL01000138.1 GCA_900319195.1 uncultured Ruminococcus sp.
CGAATAAAGTACCAATACAATTCACGTATATAAGCAAAAGTCACATTATACGTCTGCCCTTGGTATCTCTGCGTTTTTCTATCGGCTTTTCCTTACCGCCCATATCCTCAAAAATACGTTCATCGTCGTCATCATCTGTGACAAGCTCGGGATTTATCTCACCGATACTCTCGTAGTACGGATTTATGACATATTTCTGTATGACGGGATAGCTGTTGAAGGTCGTTACAAAGCAGATGAATGCCGCGGGATATATCCAGATAACGATAAGGAACACGGGGAAGAAATACCTGATTATCGGCAGCAGTAAAAGAATTGCTCCAAGTGAAGCAAGTATCGTTATCACATTTTTCTTCATTGCAAGGAACGCAAGTGCAAACGAATTCTTTATCAGATTCTTGAGCGAGAGATTTGTCGCTATCAGCATGAGATAAATATAAAAATTCATCATCAGGACTACAAGCGCGATACTGTAAGCAAGCACAAGCGGTACATACATGAGCTTTGAGTGTGTCTGTGCGGCGAGTGCAGGATAGACAAAATACGAGGCTATCACCGACATCACCATGAGACAGTCGATGATACCGATAACAGAAGCCTTCACAAAGTTCTTTCTGAACGTTCTGAAAAAGTCCCTGAGAATGAACGTATGCTTCTCGATATAGTAGTTGCGCATTATCTTGAACATTCCAGCCGTTGCAGGACCTATAATCACGGCAAATATCAGGATAAGCAGTCCGATAAGCGCAAGCATTGCGGAAGTATTCGACTTATTCGTATACCTCAGCACTGTCATTATCAGCAGGAGCGGTACAAAAAACAGCGAATACAGGAAATTTATCTCCATAAGCTGCCATATCTTACGCTTGAACAGGTCCATGAACAAGGCAAATCCGCTCTTTTTCGGAGCGTTCTTTGAAATACCCGAGCCGGCGCTCTCGTAGTCCTTATAAAATAGCTTCAATATTTAAACCTCCGTTATTTTGACCCGACACGGAATCTATCGGGCAAACCTCAAAAACAAGTAATTCACTGCCGTATCAGCAGCCGCAGCCACAACCGACAGCAGTATCAGTACGCCATACTTTACGGCATACATTTTAAGGCTGAACGCCTTTGTATTCTCAGAATCATTATAGATAAGCATATGCAGGATATAGTCAGAGCTGCGTATTCCCTCTCTCACCGCAAGCATTGAAATATAAATGTATGCGATAGCTTTCGGTATGATGAGCAGCAGCACAGCAGTTACAGCCGCCCTGCCGAATCGTGCATACAGAAGCGCCGCAGAGAGACCCGCACCGAATCCGCGGTATACAAGTGCGACAGCCGCGAGAGGCTGTCCCGCCGGAAAAAGTCCGAAAAGGAACACGGCAGAAATAAAAACCGCAGCCGAAGCACAGTCATTCAGGAAAAATGAGAACAGCGAGCGGTCACAGGTGAACGGATAGAAATACTGGTGTATCCACGCAGACGGCAAGTCCTGCCGCTCCGCTCCGAAAAAGGAGCCGATAAATATCCCGACTGTAGCTGTCAGCGCAAGGACTGTGAGGAACACTCTCCTGCTTTTATCTGAGGTACAGCATTTTATATGCTTCATATTGCATCATCCTTTCATTTGTAAATGGATATGCAGTATGAAGCACGATTAGAACATCAGTTATTTTGAAAGCTCATAGGCACGCTTGGTGCAGCTCTCACAGGCATTGTTTACGACCTCTGTGAGCTTGCCCTCGTACAGTCTGTCAAGACCTGCAAGAGTCGTGCCGCCCGGTGATGATACCATTTTGATGAGCTCGTCTATGGACTTGCCAGAGTCTGTTATCATCTTTGCCGAGCCGATAAGTGCCTTTGAAAAGAGTCTTGTTGCTGTATCGCTGTCGATACCGACGGAAACCGCATAGTCGATGAAGCCCTTTGCAAAGAGGTAGATGAACGCAGGACTGCTGCTGTTTACAGCGATTATCTCCTTCATCTTGTCCTTTGCAATGACCTCTGCGATACCGCAGTTTCTGAATATCTCAAGAATGATATTGAATTCCTCATCTGTCACCTTGTCGTTGTGCGAAAGTGCAGAAGCGCCCTCTCCGAGAAGGAGCGGTGTGTTCGGCATTACAAGAATCACCTTTGCATCGGGGATAGTCTTGCCCGCAACGAACTCGTCCGTTATGCCTGCGGCGATAGAAACGAGAACGGTGTCCTTCGTAACAGCAGGAGCGGCAGCCTCAAGGACTCCCTCGATTATCTGCGGCTTGACTGCGAGGAATACGTACTTGCAGCAGCTTACGAGAGCCTTTTCGCTCTCACACGCTGTAACACCCGCCTCTGCAAGTGCAGCGACCTTTGCTGAATCGGGATCGAAAGCATAGAGCTTTATATCCTTTGACATAGGGCTTGAAGAAATGCCCTTCATTATTGCGGAGCCCATGTTTCCTGCTCCTATAAATCCGATATTGATCTCAGACATTGTATTATCTCCCTTTTATAAGATAGTAACTATATTATACATCATATTGTACAAAAAATCAAGTGAAAATTTGGTGAACTGACAAAAATCCTGCATAATTCTTTAAATATCCGCTAAGCTGTGCTATAATGAATAAAAAGCGTCTCGCTAAAAGGGGGAAAAGGATATGAGTACGGTAAAATGGGGAATCATAGGTACAGGCAGGATAGCGCACACCTTTGCTGACGCTCTAAGTGAATGCAGCGGTGCGGAATTGTACGCTGTCGCTTCAAGGACTGAGGAAAAGGCTCGGATATTCGCTGAAGAGCACGGCTGCGGACTTGCTTTCGGCAGCTACCAAGAGCTTGCGGAATGCGGCGACATCGACATAGTTTACATCGCTACTCCTATGGCTTCACACTTCGGAGACTCTATGCTGTGCCTTGAAAACGGACGCAATGTACTGTGTGAAAAGTCGGTAACGCTGAACTCGCATGAGCTCGGTATTCTCCTTGAAACAGCCGAAAAGCGCGGTCTCTTATTCATGGAGGCTATGTGGATGAAGTGTCAGCCTGCTTATCTCAAAGCAAAGGAATGGGTCAAAAACGGGAGAATAGGCAGTGTTGAGTACATCAAGGCGGATTTTTCCAACATCGTGCCTTTCGACTCAAAGGACAGGCTTTTCAGAGCAGACTGCGGCGGCGGTGCTCTCCTTGACCTTTCCGTCTACCCGATAACTCTCGCGGAGGACTTCCTCTCCTCTCACATAAAAAGCATAACAAGCTATGCGCACCTGCGGGACGGTATCGACCTCAGCAACAGCATTATCCTCAAAAGCGGCACCGCCTATGCGTCC
>ONNL01000139.1 GCA_900319195.1 uncultured Ruminococcus sp.
CGTTGTGTAAGAAATTGTTCACGGAATGTTTACATTATCCCCCTATCGCATTAACACGCGAGGAAAGGCTGTTTATCTGCGACATGACTGCCGAGAGCTTCGGCGGCAGAGTCCCGAACTTCGTTTCCGTCACCTTACCGATAAGGCAGTTATAGTCATAGGAGATCACCCTCGTATCGAGCGTGAGTCCCATGCGTTCATCTATCACGACCACACGTTCGCCCACGTCCGACAGCTTTTCGAGAGCCGCTCCGACCGTATACGTCACCTCGGGGAACTGATGAACATTGACATACTCCTGCGCCTGTGCTCTGAGGTCGGCTGTGAGAGCGCTCAGATAAGCCTCGTCGGAATCATAGTCGCTTCTGCTGATGTCCTGTCGGAACTCGACATACTTCGTGTACGGTATCGGATAGCTTGCCCTCTGCGGCGTATTCGCCGTGACTGCACCCGGCATCAGACCGTCCTTGCCTATCGGATAGAGCACAGTGACGACGTTGTCCCAGTTTTCCTCGACGGAAATATCCCTGAGATTCTTGCCGTACCGCACAACGACTCCGTTATCCCTGTCGATGCTGCTGTTTATTGCCACGTTCATGCCGTCGCACACGATATGTCCGCCGAATGCCTCACACAGCTTATTGACCGCGTCCCACACCGAGCCGTTTGTTAGCTTAATAACGCCGCCAAATGCCACCCTATCACCACCATGATGCCTTTGTATGCGTTTGGGTATAAAAATAGCACCGCAAGGGTGCTTTTTAACTGTATGAAACGCAAAATGATGTAGTTTTTGCGCTTGGGTATAAGAAAACCGCCCTATGTGAGCGGTTTTGGTATTATGCGGTTTTGGTATTTTCGATACGCTGCTTTTCGGCAGCAGCTTCAGCTTCAAGGCGTTTGATCTCAGCTTTGCGTTCTTCTGTTGTCATTTTCATAATTTTCTCAGGGATAACAACGTTATCATCGAGAAAAACTCTTTTTCCAGCCATATCAAGTTACCTCCTTAAAGTTAATATCATAACTGCGTCTTAATTCTTTAAGTGCCAACAACTGTGAATCAAATTCACTTTTGCCTTCTGTCAGGAATTGCCCGACATACATATTGTATAATTCTTCACTTATCTTCTGATGTGAAGTATATGCAAAGACTTTTCCATTATGACAAGCAACAATTCCCATTTTATAACCATTGTCATAGCATGAATTGAAGTCAGCAACACTTGGCGGCATACTGCTTGGATGTGTATGAAGAGTTACAATATTTTCATTGTTCTTGATTGTTTTCTTGATTTTGTCAGTATAAACAATCTGTCTCTTTTCTGTGCTATCAGTAACTGAAAGAATTACCTTTCCGGTCTCTCCGTCTATCCAGTACATATCTTCAAGTTCAGTACCGCTTCTGTGTTTAAGAGCCTGCTTTGCCGAATCATAAAGAGCCTTGTTCACGTCAGCGTTATCTGTTGCATTATCAAACTTCTTGCGATACTCGCCGCTTTCGATGTAGGTTTTGTTTACTATCGTATCCTTGTTTCTGCCGTATCGCTGATTTTCTAATGCCACAATATCACTTCCTGCTTTTATTATACCACTTTTCGCAGATTTGTCAACACTTTTCGATGAGTTTCCGCCGTTCCCCGATGTAAAACGACCTGTTTTAGCATCGTGATTCTTGTTGTACCTCAGTTCGAGGAACGGCAGCCCAAGTCCAGGGCTCTCAGCCTGTGCTGATAGAGTGACAGGTCGGGCTTTTCGGCACGTTTCTCCTCGATGATGCAGAGTTCCACATCGGTATCAAGACCGCGTTCTTCGATGTCAACATCGCCCTCCGCTCTGACCTCGACCGAAGTCGCAGCATAGCAGGGAACTTTGTTTGCGATGAGCGAAACATGGTCGAGGAGCATTCCCTTGACATGACGCACAGGGAGCTCGCCCTCTGCACGACTCTCCAGCTCGTCCTCGACCTTGTACATTCCGAAGCTCCAGCCACGAAGCTTGCCCTTTTTCGCAAGCTCAATGACGTTCTCGTCCTTGATGATAACATCGGCGTGAAGTCCGATAGCGTCCTCACGGAGCGTCAGACTGCTGTCTTTAGTCTGTGCATAAACGTGACCGCTTTCGTGGTCGAGCTCGACCGTGATGTTGCCGCTTTTCTGGATCGCAAGCTCAAATGCACGGGGCTCGATGACCTCA
>ONNL01000140.1 GCA_900319195.1 uncultured Ruminococcus sp.
GGCGGGCTTTCGCCCGGTAAGGCAGTTTGACGACACAGATACAGTGCATAGCTGATTTTTTCCAGAAGAGGTTTTTAGAGGTGCCCAAATATGATTTAAAGTGCCTTGCAGATACGCAAATCAAAGATTTGCTCACTGCAATCGGCAAATAGCAAACTCCAAAAGCTTTTGTCGTTTGCTATAATTCTTACATGAGGTGATTTTTTTGAAAGAACAGCTTGAAAAGATCGAAGCTCTCGCCAAGCAGGAGCTTGCTTCCTGCAAGGAGATAAAAGAGCTTGACGACCTGAGGATAAAATTCCTCGGAAAAAAGGGCGAGCTCACAGCTATCCTGAAGCAGATGGGTAAGCTCTCCGCAGAGGAGCGTCCCGTAATCGGACAGCTCGCAAACAAGGTGCGCTCCGACATTGAGGAGGCTCTCAACACAAAGCTCGGCGCACTCAGAGCAGAGGCACAGGCGGCAAAGATAAAGGAGGAGTCTATCGACATCACTCTCCCGGGAAAGCACGCTCCCTTCGGAAAGCTCCACCCGCTCTCGCGCGTTGAGAATGAGATACGCGAGATATTCATGGGCATGGGCTTTGACATTGCTGACGGTCCCGAGATAGATGACGATTACCACGTTTTCGAGGCTCTCAACCTTCCGCCCGACCACCCCGCAAGAGATACACAGGATACCTTCTATATAGAGAATACGAACGACACTGTCCTTCTCCGTACACAGACCTCCTCTGTTCAGGTACACGTTATGGAGAACCAGAAGCCGCCTATCCGTATCATCTCGCCCGGACGAGTTTTCCGCTCGGACGCTGTTGACGCTACACACTCTCCGCTGTTTCATCAAATAGAGGGTCTTGTAGTTGACAAGGGCATTAAGATGAGCGACCTCAAGGGCACTCTCGAAATGCTCATGAAGAAGCTCTACGGCAATGACTGCAAGCTCCGCTTCCGTCCTCATCACTTCCCGTTCACCGAGCCGAGCTGTGAGGTAGATATCAGCTGCTTCAACTGCGGCGGCAAGGGCTGCTCGATGTGCAAGGACGAGGGATATATCGAGCTTCTCGGCGCAGGCATGGTTCACCCGAAGGTTCTCGAGGGCTGCGGTATCGACAGCAGCGTTTACTCGGGATTCGCATTCGGTCTCGGACTTGAGCGTATGGTAATGGGCAGATACGACATCAACGATCTCCGTCTCCTCTATGAGAACGACGTGAGATTCCTCGGACAGTTCTGATGAACAGTGAACTGTACAGAAATATTATACGCTGCAGGAATGATACAAAACGTGAGATAGCGATACACGCGGCAGTCTATTTATTATTGGCGGTATTGTGTGTATTCGGCTTCATAGGTGTGAAAAGCAATGAGAGCCTTGAGTCAGCGATAGGCTTTGCGCTCACATTTGCTGTCGGACTCGGAGTTTATGCCTTTTTCAGTATAAGGAAAATGAAAAGTAATATCGCTCTGAACCACAGGCGCGAGGAACGGCTGAATGCTCTCAGTGAAACTCAGCTTGCCGCTCTCGATACCGAAACAGAAGGCTCGCAAATGCAGTACAAGACCTTTTATCTGCTTGATGAATACTTCTATGCTCCGAAATATAAGCTCCTTATCCGCTATGACGAAATACGCGAATTCAAAAACATCATACACAGCACAAACGGTATCAAGGACAGTATATTCATTGTCATCACGGATACAGACGGATATGTGTTTGAGATAAGCGTTAAGCAGTGGAAGGAATACTATAAATACTGCAGTTCGACAGCCGCGGCTGTATATGCTAAGCAGCGGAATACTATTAATTGAAAGGAATAATGATATGAATTTATCAATGAAATGGCTTAACGACTACGTTAAAGCCGATATGCCCGTAAGGGATTTCTGCCACGCTATCACAATGAGCGGCTCTAAGGTTGAATGCTACGAAGAAGAGGGCAATGAGATATCCAACGTTGTTGTCGGAAAGCTTCTCTCTGTTGAGCCTCATCCCGATTCTGACCATCTCGTTATTTGTCAGGTGGACGTAGGAGAGGATACTCCATTACAGATAGTTACGGGGGCTTCAAATGTAAATGCAGGCGATATTGTGCCCGTTGCAAAGAGCGGCTCTACGCTCCCGGGCGGAATAAAAATAAAGAAGGGAAAGCTTCGTGGAGTTGAGTCCAACGGTATGCTCTGCTCGCTTGGTGAACTCGGCCTTGATAAGAGGGATTTCCCCTATGCTATCGAGGATGGTATCTTTATCATGCAGGAGGACTGCAGGATAGGTGAGGATATTCACTCGGCTATCGGTCTAAACGACACATCTGTTGAATTTGAGATAACCTCAAACCGTCCCGACTGCCTGAGCGTTATAGGTCTTGCAAGAGAGACAGCCGCTACC
>ONNL01000003.1 GCA_900319195.1 uncultured Ruminococcus sp.
AAAGAAGTTAAAAAAATCGCTCGTTGGAGCAAAACTACCATGCATTCAGCAGTGGTGTTCGATATATATTCGCAGACTATGGATCAGCGTCCTGTCAAAGAGATAGTGGCTATGATCCGCAAAGAACTGCCCGAGGCGTTTTACAGGGGATGCTCCACAAACGGCAGTATCTATGAGGGTACCCTTTCAGCTACGCCTGTGAGTATAAGCTGTACCCTGTATGAATATCCCAGCACCAAGATAGGCATGATGCAGCTGCAAATGACCAACGATACCGAAAAGGACACTGTGTCAAAGCTTGCGGAATATGTCAAGGAAAACCCGTGGGTAAAGGCGATAGAAATGCTTGTGACTATCCGCGGAATGTCGATGACATCACTTTGCGATGACCTCAGCAAGATAGCTCCTTCGGTCAAGATATTCGGCGGCGGAGCTTTTGCTCCCGACTTCAACGAGAACGACGCTTTCGTTTTCTCAAACGTCGGAGAGTGCTCGGATAACGCTGCGGTGTTCATGATGATAGGCGGCGCAGACCTGCATATCCACACCACGCACATCACAGGCTGGAAGCCGCTCGGACGCGAGCTCCAAGTCACCAAGGCAAAGGGCAGAGTGATATATGAGCTCGACCACACGCCTGCATACGAGATATACTACAAGTATCTGAAAATAAAGAACGACGAGAATTTCTTCACCAACACCCTCGAATTCCCGTTCTTCTATGAGCACAGAGGCATGAACATACTCCGTGCGCCGACTGCAAGCAATCCCGACGGCTCGCTGAATATGACCGCCGACGTTGAGGAAAACGTAAAGGCGAGGATAGCATACGGCGACCCGTGGACGATAATGCACGAGATACTCCTCGGCGGACAAAAGCTCTCAAAGCTCCAGCCCGAAGTAATACACATCTACTCCTGCGCGGCAAGACGCACCTTCTGGGGCGAGAATATAGGCAAGGAGACTATGCCCTTCCAGTCGATAGCTCCCACCTCGGGATTCTATACCTCGGGAGAATTTCTCCGCACGGGCGAAACTGTAAATCAGCATAATGTAACGCTGGTAGTTGCGGCATTCAGGGAGGGCGAGCTGCTCTCTACGGCTGACGACAGCTTTGAGATGAATGCCTATGAGCTTTCGGGAAATGTCTCGATGATAAACCGGCTTGCAACATTCATCGAAGCCGCTACCGAAGAGCTTGAGGAAGCTAACCGCAAGCTTGAGGAAATGGCTGTCCACGACGGTCTGACGGGACTCTATAACCGTGCCGAGATACAGCGTCGTATAGGCAGTGCCCTTGATACCGACAGCGACAGCACCGCGCTGATCATGCTTGACTGTGACGACTTCAAATCGGTCAATGATATATTCGGTCACGATGTCGGAGATGACGTGCTCAGGCGGCTGTCGGCACTGATAAAGGAAAAATGCGGCAGCTTCGGCTGCGAGACTGACGCTGGACGCTGGGGCGGCGAGGAATTCATGGTGCTGCTCAAAGGCAGTAGCATCACACAGGCGGCTGAGCTTGCCGAGCAGATACGGGCAGGCTTTGAGGCTATGGATATTCCCGTGGCGCATCACAGGACTATCTCGCTCGGTGCGGCAGCAGCAAGGAACGGCGAGAGTGCCGACCTGCTCGCAAAGCGTGTTGACGACGCTCTCTACGAGGCAAAACGCACAGGCAAGAACAGGACAGTAATCGCAGAATAAAGCAAGGGTCTGCTGCAAGGCGCAGCAGACCCTTTTATTTACATAAGTAAAGTGATGTGGATATTTATTCAGCATATAATTCATCAGGGAAATACAGACACTCAGCCCATCCCGAGCAGAGCCTCTACCTCCGCTCGCTTTTCAAACAAAACGCAGCCGCCCTCATGGTCGTCAAGGAGAATATCTCCGCTTCTGAGCGCCGTAAACAGCGGCGAGTGCATTGCTTCACGCAGGGACGTATTCCTCACGTTTATATCCGAATACGGCGAAAACGGACAGGGCTCCGCACCGCCGTGCGAATTGATGTGGAAAAAACCTCGTCCCGCAGCCACACAGCCGCCCGAGCTCTTTTCATCGCCCGGGAATGAAACATACACCATTTCCGGTCTCTCCCTGCGGAGCCGCTCTGTCTCAGCAAGCAGAGTGCTGCGCTGCTCCTCCGTCGGAGCAAGCTCACGGCTCTCATCGGTAACAGGCACATACTCCACAAATATCACGACCTTGCAGCCGCGCTCGGATAAGCTCCCAAGGAAGTCCTCAGATGTTACCTCGCGGAAATTCTTAGCCGTGACGGTGACAGAAGCGCCGAAAATGAGTCCGCGTCTTTTGAATTCGTCCATATTGGCAATGAGCCTGTCATAAATGCCTGTACCGCGGCGTTCATCGGTAACACTGCGGCTCCCCTCAATGCTCATGACGGGGACAAGGTTGCGGCACTTGTCAAGCAGAGCAAAATAGCGCTCGTCGATAAAGGTACCGTTTGTGAGTATCGGAAAGAGGATATTCTGCTTTTTCCCCGCAGCCTCGATGACATCGCGTCTCAGCATAGGCTCACCGCCTGCGAGCAGGATAAAGCTTATCCCGAACTCGTCAGCCTCATCAAATATTCTCTCCCATTCATCAGAGGTGAGCTGACTGACAGGCTCAGAATCGACCGTCGCGTGATTGCACCTCGAATAGCAGCCTGCACAGTGAAGGTTGCATTTACTCGTTATGCTTGCGATGAGGAAGGGAGGAATATGCTCTCCCCTGTCCTCTGCTGATCTGCGCTTTTTTGAGGCACGGCGGCTTGCGGCGGCAAATTTCATCATGAACGCTGCTTCCTTGGGATTTTTCAGCGTTGCCCTTACGGACTCGGCAACTATGCCCTCAACGCCCTTCGTCAGATAGTCCTGCAGATCGAAGTCCGAAACAAATTGCTCCGCCATGGTCTCACCCCAGCAATTCCTCAACAGCTTTTCTAACATCTGCCATGTCTGTTGTGGGTTCAAATCTCGCAACGACAGTACCCATCCTATCGACGAGGAACTTTGTGAAATTCCACTTGATGTAAGCCTTGTCGCCGTATTTCCTGTTATTCATGTCGGCAAATTTATTGAGCGCCGCATTTTTCAGTCCCTTGCCGAAGCCCTCAAACTTCTTCTCTGTCGCAAGGTATGCGAACAGCGGTTCAGCACTGTCGCCATTCACATCAATTTTTGCAAACTGCGGGAACTCTGTGCCGAATTTCATCTTGCAGAACTGATGTATCTCGTCCTCACTGCCGGGAGCCTGATTTGCGAACTGATTGCACGGAAAGTCCAGTATCTCGAAGCCCTTGTCACGAAGATCGCGGTACATAGCCTCAAGCGGCTCATAGTGCGGAGTGAATCCGCAGCCTGTCGCAGTATTGACTATCAGAAGCACCTTGCCCTTATAATCGCTGAGGCTGACCTCGTTTCCCTGACGGTCTTTCACTGTAAAATCGTACACATTTTTCATAACTAAACTCCTTTTCATTATCGGTCATTTTTGTTTGCATCAAGTAATTTGTAAAGCAAAACGTAAAGCTGCTGCGCCATATCGGGTTCAAGCTTCACGCATTGTCCAATCTGAACGGGGATATCCTTTGCCCTCTCCTGAAGCGCCCTGCCCTCGTCGGTAAGGTAAATGAGGACTGCACGCTCGTCGTCCTCGCTGTGTTTCTTTTCGATATAACCGAGAGTCTTGAGCTTTTTCAGCAGCGGAGAAAGAGTGCCGCTGTCAAGCAGAAGCCTTTTGCATATCTCCCCGACTGTGATACCGTCCTCTTCCCAGAGCACCAGCATGACAATGTACTGTGTATAAGTCAGACCGAGCGGCTTGAGATAGGGCGTATAAAGGCTCGTTACCGCCCTTGCGGCTGCATACAACGGAAAACAGAGCTGATTTTTCAGCTTCATTGCTTCCCTGTAATCGTATTCCATTGTATCACGCTCCTTATATATTTTTTACAATTATATTGTATCAAATATAATTGTAAATGTCAAGTGCTTTAAATTTTTTTTTATATTTAACATGAAGTACTTCAAATTCAAATGGGCATAAAAAACCGCCTCGGGTGAGGCGGTTGATGAATTTTTATTTTTTAAAATTAATAGTAAGCTTACTCCCACAATTATTGCAATAAAACTGTGGAGCACGTTCAGGTGGAGCATTAAAGGAAGGTATCAATATCCCTTTTGAACAAATAGGGCATTCAACTTTCTCGACTACTCTTAGTTTCCTTATATCAATAGCCACACAGATCACCTTCCGGTAAAAGCGAGACCTTTCTAATACTAAGTCTACAAACTCATCAGTGTTATAGAATCGAGTCTTTTTATTATAGGGCACCTCTAAAAACCTCTTCTGGAAAAAATCAGCTATGCACTGTATCTGTGTCGTCAAACTGCCTTACCGGGCGAAAG